>NZ_JBQFYL010000010.1:0-138517 GCF_056541465.1 Ruegeria sp. AH12
TGGACCGGGCGATGATCCCGCTGGGCTCCTGCACCATGAAGCTGAACGCCACGATCGAGATGATCCCGGTCACCTGGCCCGAGTTCGGCAATCTGCACCCGTTCTGCCCCGAAGATCAGGCGCAGGGCTATCATGAGATGATTGCCGATCTGAACGACAAGCTGTGCCAGATCACCGGCTATGACGCGATCAGCCAGCAGCCCAACTCGGGCGCGCAGGGGGAATATGCGGGGCTCCTGACCATCCGCAACTACCACTTCGCGCGGGGGCAGGGGCAGCGCAATGTCTGCCTGATCCCGACCTCGGCCCATGGCACCAACCCGGCCTCGGCCCAGATGGTGGGCTGGCAGGTGGTGCCGGTGCAAGCCGATGAGAAGGGCAATATCGATCTGAATGACTTCCGCGCCAAAGCGGAAAAACATTCCGATCATCTGGCCGCCTGCATGATCACCTACCCGTCCACCCATGGCGTGTTCGAAACCACCGTGCAGGAGGTCTGCCAGATCACCCATGATCACGGCGGCCAGGTCTATATCGACGGCGCCAACATGAACGCCATGGTCGGTCTGTCGCGTCCAGGTGACATTGGCGGCGATGTCAGCCACCTGAACCTGCACAAGACCTTCTGCATCCCCCATGGCGGCGGTGGCCCCGGCATGGGCCCGATTGGCGTCAAGGCGCATCTGACCGAACACCTGCCCGGCCATCCGGAATATGGCACCGCCGTCGGCCCGGTCTCGGCGGCGCCCTTTGGGTCTCCGTCCATTCTGCCGGTCTCATGGGCCTATGTGCTGCTGATGGGTGGCGCGGGTCTGACGCAGGCGACCAAAGTGGCGATCCTGAACGCCAACTACATCGCTGCGCGTCTCAAGGATGCCTATCCGATCCTCTACACCTCCGAGACCGGTCGTGTGGCGCATGAATGCATCCTCGACACCCGCCCCTTGGACGTCGAGGCGCATGTCACCGTCGACGATGTGGCCAAGCGTCTGGTCGATTCAGGCTTCCACGCGCCGACGATGTCCTGGCCAGTGGCTGGCACCCTGATGGTGGAACCGACCGAGTCCGAGCCCATGGCCGAGCTCGACCGCTTCTGCGACGCCATGCTCTCGATCCGCTCGGAAGCGCAGGACATCATCGACGGCAAGATCGACGCGGACAACAACCCGCTGAAAAATGCCCCTCACACGGTGCGCGATCTGGTCGGTGACTGGGACCGGCCTTATAGCCGCGAACAGGCCTGCTTCCCCCCGGGCTCCATGGGCGTCGACAAATACTGGTCCCCCGTCAACCGCGTCGACAACGCATATGGCGACCGAAACCTCGTCTGCACATGCCCTCCAATGACCGAATACATGGAAGCCGCTGAATAAAACACAACAACACCCCCCCGACAAGGGGGGGGCACTTTACGGCTTGAAATCTTTGGGCACACCAAAAGGCGGTGTGTCCACGTTCGTGCCTGTCAGGGCGTTCAGGAACGCAATGAGTGCGTTGATTTCCGTGTCGGTAAGAACCACCGGGGAAATGTCGATTGTGTTGCGCACCCGCTGCATTTCGAACCGGTCTTGCCAGACGACAAAATCCGCTTTTTGCAGCCACGGGACCGCGGGCAGGGCCGCCGAATCCGGTGTCCAATTCGAAAGGCTGGCCTGCGGGTTCAAATGGTGGCGGATCATCGTGTCCAGATTGGGGAAGGCGCCGTTGTGCCCATAGGGCGCGGTCAGGGCGACGTTGCGGAGCATAGGGGTGCGGAAGCGATAGGCATCCTCGATCCGATTGCTTTCGCCCATACGGCCCACGTCGCGGGCGTATGGGTCCCATTGGCGGGTTCGTCCAGGGCCAAAGGGAGGCAGGCCTAAAGCGTGAAATTGCTGGTCTGTCATCAGCGGGCCGGCATGGCAGGTCGCGCAATTGGCCTTGCCATAGAAAAGGCTCATACCGGCTTTCTGAGTGTCCGTGAGCGCCGTGGTATCACCCGCCAGATACTGATCAAACGGGCTGTCGGTGCTGCGCCATTCGATAGCCATGAACGCGGCCAGTGAATTGGCGATCTGTGTGATTGTGATGTCTTCGGTGGTATCGACTTCGTCGAATGCCTTTATCATCGCGGGCCCGTAACGCGGATCGGTGCGGACGCGTTTGGCCAGAATGGGCCAACCCAGATCGATCCGGTCGGCCACCGCTCCGGTCACCTGATTTTCGCCGACATTCCCGGCCATCTCGAATTGCGACGTCAAGGGAAACAGCGCCTGCGCAGCGAGCAATGAGTTCAACCCTTCGGGCAACCATTCCTGCGCCGGTGAATTGAAGCCGTTGCCGTAGACATCCGATTTGCTCAGGCGGCCATCGTGAAACACTGTGTGGATGTCCTTAGCGCCGAGGTTCCACAGCCCAGGTGAATTGCGTGGAATGCGTTTGCGGATTCTATCGATCCCAGTGCCGGGTGTGCGATCCGGGCCCAGACCCTCACCACCTTCGCCGATGCCTAAAGACAGCCCATCCGAGGTACCGAAATCCGGGTGATGGCAATGGGCGCAAGAGATGTTCTGGTTGCCCGACAGAATCGGATCGTAAAACAGTTGATGACCGATGGCGGCCTGTTCCATATCAAAGGGGATGAAATCAGCATCCGTCAGCGGACGCGGCAAATCCTGCGCCATCGCAGTCCCGGCCAAGAGGAACACTATCCCATGCGTCAGTTTGTATATGCCCTTTGCCTGTTTGCATCCCCGGCGCTGGCCGAGTTGGAACAGGCGCGCGACATGATGGAAGCTGGGGAATTTGAGGCCGCGCGTGAGGAGCTGTTGCCAGCGGCACGGTCCGGCAATGCCGAGGCCGAGGAGCTGATCGGGGTGATGTACGGGCTGGGCCTTGGGGTCGAGCAGGATTACGAGCGGGCGTTTGAATGGTATTTGCGCGCCTCGATGAAGGGGCATCCGGGGGCGCAATCGGGTGTTGGCTGGTATTATGAGCTTGGTCTGGGCATGCCCGCGCCCGATCTGGTGCGCGCTTACATGTGGTATACGCTCAGCGCCATTGGCGGCGATCCCGATGCCGCGATCAGCCTTGAGGAAGTGATCAAGAAGATGTCGCCGGAGCAGATCGAAAGGGCGCATGTGCTGGTGAACGACTACAAAGGGTGGATGTACCCGTTTCGGTAAGGGCCGGGCCTTAAGGGCCCGACCCGTTAGCTTAGTTCAGGTCCGCATCGCGCGATGCGTTGACATCGGCCTCAGCCGCTGCAACTGCATCGGTCAGCGCAACAAATATCTCATCCCCGCGGGCGACGTTGGACTGGAACCAGTCATAAACAGGCGTTGCGGCCTCTTTGAACGCGGCCTTCTGATCGGGTGTCAGAACATAAAGGTCGCCGCCACCGGCGACAAAATCCTCATAGGCTTGGATCGATTTGCGCTTGGGCGAGGCAAAAGTGGCCTGTTGCAGTGCATAGAAACCGTCGACGACTACACGGCGCATGTCCTCAGGCATCTCCTGGAACTTGGCGTTGTTCATCCACCAGAGCGCGCCCATATAGGCGTGGCCGTCCAGCGTGACATATTGCAGGCCCGCATCCGGGAATTTCATGCCCATGATGTCGGTGATGCCGTTTTTAGAACCCTCAACAACGCCAGTCTGGAAGCTGGTGAACAGTTCAGGCCACGGGATCGGGGTGGGCGATGCACCCAGCGCTTTGACCAGTTCCTGCGGCAGGTCGGCAACCACGGTGCGGATCTTCAAACCGTCCATATCGGCAGGCTCAGCGATGCGGCGCTGCGTGTTCGCAAAGTTGCGCCAGCCGCCGGTGTTGCCGATGGTCATCAGACGGATCGCGCCGCCGGAATCCTCCAGCGCCATGTCACGCATGGTGCGAGTGAAGTCGCCGGACAGGACATGTTCCGCAATGCGGTCATCGGCCATCAAGTAGGGCAGGTCCAGAACCTGCACGTAAGGAAAGATGCCAGACGCGCCGCCCGAAGTTGAGATGTAGATATCAATGGTGCCGTCAGCCACACCTTGCAGGCATTCCGCACCGTTCGAACACAGCTGAGTGCCGATGAACAGTTCCACCTCGATGGCGCCGTTTGACGCGGCCTCGACATAGTTTTTGAAGACGACCAGACCGTCATAGTCCTCATCGTTTTCGTTCGAGTTGGCCGTGGCGCGCAGCGTGTAATCGGCTGCGGTTGCCGCTATGGCAGATGCCGCCACCAGTGACGTGGCCACCGCTGCGGTTTTGATGAAGTTTCTGAGCATGCGTTTCCTCCCTATGGGTCTCAGTTAGTTTGCAAATCCCGTTATCCTCGGGATCGTCATGGATATTGCGGGGATATAGGTGATCAGAAAGATCACGATGATTTCAACGGCCAGGAACGGCAGAATGGCCTTGGCGATGGTCTCGACCTTCTCGCGCGATACGGCGGCGGCCACGAACAACACCAGCCCCATAGGTGGCGTAGCCAGGCCAACCGTCAGATTGACGCTCATGATGATAGCGAAATGGATCGGATCGACCCCAAGGCTGGTGAAGATGGGGCCAAGGATTGGGCCGAGGATGATGATCGCCGGGCCTGCATCCAAGAACATCCCGACGACAAACAGAAGCAGGTTGATCAAGAACAGCAGGATCAGCGGATTCTCCGACAGGCTGAGGATCAGCGAGGCCAATTGTTCTGGCGCGTGGCTGAGGCTGACAACGGTTTTGAACGCCATCGCGGCACCAACCAGCAACAGCACAACGGCCGAGGTCAGACCGGCATTGCTGAGGATCTCGGGCACCTCTTTCAACGTCAGCGTGCGCAGGACAAAAAAGCCGATGATAAAGGCATATCCTACAGCCACGGCGGCGGCCTCGGTCGGTGTGAAGATACCGCCCAGAATTCCGCCCAGAATGATCACCGGAGTCAGCAGCGGGAAAAACGCTTTGAGGCTGGCCTGACGCCGTTCACCCCAGGTGTATTTGCGGCTGGCGACGGGGAAGTCATATTTGTCGGCCATGAATTTGATCATCAGCATCAGGCCGATGCCGACCATCACGCCCGGCACAATACCGGCCAGGAACAGTGCAGCGACGCTTTCGCCCATGACATAGGCGTAGATGATCATGATGCCTGAGGGCGGAATGATCGGGCCGATCACAGAACTCGCCGCTGTAATTGCTGCGGCGAATTTGCGAGTGTAGCCCTGTTTTTCCATCGCTGGGATCAGCATCGACCCAAGGGCCGAGGTATCAGCCACCGCCGATCCCGAGAGGCCCGCGAACAGGATCGAGCTGAGGACATTCACATGTGCCAGACCACCGCGCAGGTGGCCCATCAGGGCTTGGCTGAACTCGACCAAGCGGATGGTAATACCGCCGCGGTTCATCAACTCTCCGGCCAGCATGAAGAACGGGATCGCCATCAGCGGAAAGCTGTCCATACCATTGTAGACATTGCGATACAGCAGCGTGATGTCGTTCGTCTGGCCGTTTAGCCAAAGCAGGATGCCAGGTGCGGCCAGCAAGGCGAAGAAGACCGGCAGGCCGATGATGAGGAAAACCAGGAAGGTGGGCAGGAACCAGATCAGCATCTATTCGGCCCCCGCAGGTGCATCAGGAATTTCAGGCAATAGATGTCCGCCACCCATTAAGGTCACGACAGAGCGCAGGACCAGCTCGATATTCACAGAAATCAGCAGGATGACCCCCACCAGCAGTGAGGCCATCATCCAGCTGCGTGGGATGCGATACCATTCGTCGAACCCGAAGGAGGTGGGCAAGTACAAAGCAGCAGTCGCGAATTTGCCGCCAAATCCAGTGACTTCGGACCATCCAATGTTAACGGCGACCAGCAACACGGCCAGCGAGACCACCAGCAGGAACAGGGTCAGCAACTGCCCGACTACACGCGGTAGCATCAATGGCACCATGTCGATGGCCACAAAGCCACCGCGCCGAAAGGCGGTGGGGGCCATCAGGCCGGTCATCCACAACATACAGAATCGCGCGGCCTCATCCGGCCAGGGCAGAGCATTGCCCAGAACGTATCGAAAGAACACCTGGATCAGGATTGCAATCACCATCAATGCAATCGCAACGACGCCAACCGCGCGGCCCAGTCGCAGCACGGTTTCGTTCACGAATGCAATCGGCGCTAACGCCGATGCCAGTCCGCCCATGCGGATCCTCCCATTTCGGCCGCAGGTTTTCCCCGCAGCGGTTCAACCACGCTTATTGATGCGCGAATTGGCCGAGTTTCCCGGCGTAAAAGGTCAGCGCGTCTCCATCCGCCATGCTGGCCCTTAGGACTTTACCCACCACGATCACGTGATCGCCCGCATCGTGATAGGCATGTTGTTCACATTCGAACCGCGCCAGACAATCCGACAGCAAAGGCGTGCCGTTCTCGCAGCGCTCATGTTCAATCTCGCGCAGCGCATGGGCATCTTTGGAACACCCAAAGCACAGCTCGGCCTGTTCGGACGATAGCACATGTACGGTGAAATGGCGGGCTTTGTGAAAATAAGGAAAACGGCGCGAGTTGCGGTCTCCGGCCCACATGATCAGGGGCGGGTCCAGCGAGAGCGACGAAAAGCTATTGGCGGTGATGCACACCGGGCCATCAGTGCTGTCGCAGGTCACGATGGTGACGCCTGTGGCAAACCGCCCAAACGCATCGCGCAGGGTGCGGGTGTCGTCCTTGTGCGGGACGAAGGTGTGGGTCATGTCCTTTGAGATTGCATTCATCATGGTACCTCATGGCCCAGTGCCGCCTCATAGAGACGATACCAGCTTTCGCGATCTAACTTGACCTTCAGAGCGTCCGAGATGGTTTTGATGCGGTTCAGGTTATTTGTGCCCATAACCGGCAGGATGTTTGCGGGGTGGGCCAACAGGAACGCCACCGCGACGGCGGCACGATCCACTCCAAACTCGGCTGCGATCTCATCGGCAACGACGCCCACGGGCGGGTTCCCGGCCATCAGAAGGCCGCCGCCCAGAGGCGACCATGCCATGATCGGTTGCCCATGCTGTTGGTGAAAGGCCAGATCGCCATTGGTGAATGGGCTGATCTCGCCCAGAGAGATTTCAATCTGGTTGGTGACCAGTTGCGTTTTCATCGCCGATTGCAGCAGCGACCAGTCCCATGGGCGGAAGTTCGACACGCCGACCGCGCCGACCTTGCCGCTGGCGACAACTTCATCCAATGCGGCACCGGTCTCATGGTGGTCCATGAACGGGTCGGGGCGATGAATCAACAGCAGGTCGATATGGTCAATCGCCATCTCCGACAGAGAGGTGTCGACAGACTTCAGGATATGCGCGCGCGAGGTGTCATAGTATTTGACCTTAGCGTCCGAATACCGGCCCATCGGCGCGACGATGTCACATTTGGTGACGATTTCCATCTGTTTGCGCAGGCTCGGGTTTGCACGCAGGGCGGCGCCCAGAACGGCCTCAGCAGCATAGCCGCCATATATGTCAGCCTGATCAAAGGTGGTGATGCCCTGATCCAGACAGGACTGAATCTTGGCCTCGACATGGCCAACGGAGGTGTCGATGTCATCGCCCAGCCGCCACATGCCGTAGACAAGACGGCTCATTTCCAGCGTGTCGGATAGTTTCACACGTTGCATCAGCGACGAACTCCGTTGCCCAGCGGGGTCGCCGGGGATGTTGCAGGCACGCGCCCATAGGCTTCGGGCAAAGAGCAGGTTTTCAGGTTGGGCATCACGCGGGCACCAAAATGCTTGGCTTCGTCCATGTGCGGATAGCCCGAGAAGATGAAAGCGCGGATGCCCATCTTCTGGTATTCTTCGATCTTGGTCATGACCTGATCGGTCGAGCCCACCAGAGCCGCGCCACAGCCGGAACGTGCCCGGCCCACGCCCGTCCACAGACCCGGTTCGACATAGCCGTATTCATCCGCCAGATCGCGGTTCTTGGCCTGATGCGCAACGCCCAGAGAGGTTGAATCCAGTGCCCGTTCCCGGATCGCACGACCATATTCGTCATCCAGTTTCGAGACGATGTAATCCGCATATTCCTGCGCCTCAGCCTCAGTGTCGCGAACGATCATGTGGACGCGCAGGCCGTAATCCAGCGTGCGGTTGTAACTCTCGGCAACTGCGTGAACGGCATTCATACGCTCGGCCAGCTGGTCCTTGGTTTCGGGCCACATCAGATAGACATCGCAGTGCTCGCCACACAGGTCCAACGCAGAGGGAGAATAACCACCGAAATACAGCAGTGGGCCGCCGGTTTGATACGGCTTGGCCGGATCGGTGGTCAGGCCCGAGAAGTTATAGACCTCACCCGCATGATTGATCTCATCCTGCGTCCAGGCCTGTTTCAAAATCTCAACCACCTCGCGCGAGCGCTGGTAGCGGAACGCGCTGTCTGCTTTCTCGCCGGGGAAGTCAGAAGAGATGATGTTGACCGTCAACCGCCCTTGCAGCATGTGGTCCAGCGTCGCAATGGTACGCGCCAGCATGATCGGCTGCATCTCGCCACAGCGCACGGCAGCCAGCAGGTTGATTTTTTCGGTGATCGGGGCGCAGCCCGCGACGAAACTCAGCGTGTCCTGGCCAACCTGATAGGAGGACGGGCACAGGATGTTGCGGAACCCCTGCGCTTCGGCCTCTTTGACGATGCCGGAACAATGATCCCAGCTCGAACGTAGTTTGCCATCAGGTACTCCCAAGAATTGGTAGTCATCCGAGCAAAGTGCTGCAAACCACGAAACCTCGGCCGCATCCAGATCTGGGGATGTGATGGGGACGATGGTCATATGATTCAAACTCCGTGCATCTTTGACTTTCCTCTTGCGTAGCAAGCGCATTGATGTAGATCAATAGTGTATCAATTTTTCCTGCGACCCAGTGAAGCGCGCGCAAGTGACCACGAAGAACCGAAACCCCAATGCCTTGCCGATCTATGTTCAGATCGCAGAGCTGCTGATCCGCGAAATCGCGGCAGGTCGCATGATTGATGGCGAGCGTCTGCCACCGGAACGGGACATGGCCGCCGAGCTCAAGGTTTCGGTCGGGACGTTGCGAAAATCGCTCGCCGAGCTTGAGAAAAAAGGGATGCTAGAGCGGATACAGGGCTCGGGCAACTACGTGCGTGAGACCGGAACACAGAACAGCGTCTATGCAATGTTCCGGCTGGAGCTGCCCGAAGGCGGGGGGCTGCCGCGCGCTGATATCCTGTCGGTCGATCATCTGAAAAAGCCCGCCGATCTGCCCGAATTCGGGGCATCAAGCCGAGGCTCGCGCGTGCGGCGGATGCGCTATCTGAATGACACAATCATCGCGGTAGAGGAGATCTGGCTGGACGAATCAGCCGGTCGGATCGATCGCAGCCTGCTGTCGGACTCGCTCTATCGGTATTATCAGCACCAGCTTGGGTTCTGGATCACGCGGGCGGAAGACAGGGTTTTGGTCGGGAAACTGCCCGGCTGGACGCCCGAGACTTTCACCAAACCTGCCGGGGAAACGGTGGGGTATATCGAGCGGTTCAGCTGGTCGGAAAAGGCCGAACCCGTCGAGTTTTCAAAAACATGGTTCGACCCGGATCGGGCCACCTATGTCCAACGTCTGAAGTAAAAGGAAAACGCATGACCCGGACCATCCACTACGGGCTGATCGGATGCGGCATGATGGGGCAGGAGCACCTGCACAATATCGCTTTGCTGGAGGGGACGCGCGTTGCGGCGATCTATGAACCCGATCCGGACATGGCCCAAGCGGCGCAAGCCATCGCGCCGGATGCGGTCATAGTGCGGTCCGTGCAGGAGTTGCTGGCGGTCGAGGATCTGGATTGCGTTGTCATCGCAAGCCCCAACCATCTACACGTGGATCAGATGTGCGAGATCGCAGACGTGCGCCCATTGCCGTTGCTGGTGGAAAAGCCCCTGTTCACCGATCCGGCGGATGCCGCGCGGCTTGAGCAGGTGCAGCGGGACTACCCGCATCCGATCTGGGTGGCGATGGAGTATCGCTATATGCCGCCCATCGCCGCCTTGATTGATCAGGCGGGTGTGACGGGCGGCGTCCAGATGCTGACGATCCGAGAGCATCGCTTCCCGTTTCTGGGCAAGGTTGGCAACTGGAACCGCTTCAACCGCAATACGGGCGGAACCTTTGTCGAAAAGTGCTGCCACTTCTTTGACCTGATGCGCCTGATCATCGGCTCTGACCCGGTGCGGATCACCGCCAGTGGCGGGCAGGCAATAAACCACTTGGATGAAAACTATGATGGCGAGACGCCGGACATCCTGGATCACGGCTATGTGCTGGTCGATTTCGCCAACGGGGCGCGGGCGATGCTGGAACTGTGCATGTTCGCCGAAGGATCGCGCTATCAGGAAGAGGTCTCTGCCGTCGGCCCCAAGGCCAAGATCGAGGCGTTGGTGCCCGGCCCGGGTCGGTTCTGGCCTGATCATTTGGGTGAGCCGCCGGTGCCACAGCTGATTGTCAGCCCGCGTGATCCGAAAGGACCTGCTTCAAAAGACATCCCGGTTGACCCCAAGTTGCTGGCGGCTGGGGACCATAATGGTTCGACCTTCTATCAACATCAGGGATTTCTGGAACTTGTGCGCGGTCAACGTACTGCCCCGGATGTCTCGCTTCAAGATGGGCTCTGGGCAGTTCGGATGGGGTTGGCCGCGCAGCAGGCGCTGGCAACTGGAGAGACAGTTCGTTTTGACCCGTGATGCCGATAGGAAACCTGTGTTCCCGATAAACGCGATTTCCAATGTCGTTTTTGACATCGAAAAGGTCTTTTCTGCTTGCTGAGAGGTTTTTGAGGCAATAGCTCTGTCCGTGGGACACCCCTCCCCAACGAGGGGCGTGTATCTGGAAGGGTAATACAGATGAGCATTGAACAACCGGCGACGCGGCCGGCGAATCCGCGTTTTTCCTCGGGCCCTTGTGCCAAACCCCCCACATTTGAACTGTCCAAACTAGCCGACGCTGCCTTGGGTCGTTCGCATCGCGCGGCTGTTGGCAAGGACAAGCTGAAAGCGGCCATCGAAGGCACGCGCGAGATTCTGGGCATTCCGGCGGGCTACAAGATCGGCATCGTCCCCGCCTCGGACACCGGCGCGGTTGAGATGGCGCTTTGGTCGCTGCTGGGAGAGCGCAAGGTTGAGATGCTGGCCTGGGAGAGCTTCGGTGCGGGCTGGGTGACCGATGTGGTCAAGCAGTTGAAGATCGACGCCGAGGTAAAGACCGCAGATTACGGGCAGATCGTTGATCTTGCTTCGGTCGATTTTGCCAATGACGTGGTGTTTACGTGGAACGGCACAACCTCGGGCGTTCGGGTGCCCAATGGCGACTGGATCGCCGATGACCGTCAGGGCTTGACGATTTGTGATGCGACCTCGGCGGCCTTTGCGATGGACTTGCCCTGGGACAAACTGGATGTGACCACTTTCAGCTGGCAGAAGGTGCTGGGCGGTGAAGCGGCTCATGGGATGCTGATCCTAAGCCCGCGCGCGGTTGAGCGGCTGGAAAGCTATACTCCCGCATGGCCTCTGCCTAAGATTTTCCGCCTGACCAAGGGCGGCAAATTGATCGACGGTATCTTTACCGGGGCCACGATCAACACGCCGTCCATGTTGGCGGTTGAGGACTACCTGTTCGCGCTGGATTGGGCACGCTCAGTCGGCGGGTTGCAGGGGTTGATCGCCCGTGCCGATGCCAATGCCGGTGCGGTGCACGCCTTCTGCGACAAGAACGATTGGATCGCCAATCTGGCCGAAGATGCGGCGACGCAATCGAACACGTCGGTCTGCCTGAAATTCACAGATGGGCGCATTCAGGACGGTGCAGCATTCGCCAAGGCCGTGGCCAAACGGCTTGAGGTCGAGAATATCGCCTTGGACATCGGTGCCTATCGCGACGCGCCTGCGGGCCTGCGCATCTGGTGCGGCGGTACGGTTGAGACGTCGGATATCGAGGCAATGCTGCCTTGGCTGGCATGGGCCTTTGAGGCCGAGATCGCGGCGCAAACCAAGGCCGCCTGACATTTTCACCGGGCCGTCCAAGGCCCGGACCTTCCATACAATTCAAGGACCAGAGAACATGGCCCCCAAAGTACTCGTATCTGACAAGCTCAGCGAAACCGCCGTGCAAATCTTCCGCGATCGCGGCATCGACGTGGATTTCATGCCCGATCTGGGCAAGGACAAAGACAAACTGGCCGAGGTGATTGGTCAGTATGACGGCCTTGCCATTCGTTCGGCCACCAAGGTCACACCGACCATTCTGGAGAAGGCCGACAAACTGAAAGTTATTGGTCGTGCCGGGATCGGCACCGATAATATCGACAAGGATGCGGCCTCGAAAAAGGGTGTGATCGTGATGAACACGCCCTTCGGCAACATGATCACAACCGCCGAGCACGCGATTGCCATGATGTTTGCCGTCGCGCGGCAAATCCCCGAGGCCAGCACCTCGACCCATGCGGGTAAGTGGGAAAAGTCCAAGTTCATGGGGATCGAGCTGACCAACAAGACCCTCGGCGTGATCGGGGCGGGCAATATCGGCGGTATCGTCTGCGAACGCGCGCTTGGCCTGAAGATGAAGGTTGTGGCCTATGACCCCTATCTGGGTGAAGAGAAAGCCGCGCAGATGGGTGTTGAAAAGGTCGAGCTGGACGAGCTGCTGGCCCGCGCAGATTTCATCACGCTGCACGTACCGCTGACGGATCAGACCCGCAATATTCTGAGCCGTGAAAATCTGGCGAAAACTAAGAAAGGCGTACGCATCGTCAACTGCGCCCGCGGTGGTCTGGTCGACGAAGATGCACTGGCCGAGGCACTGCAATCCGGTCATGTCGCCGGTGCAGCCTTTGACGTGTTCAGTGAGGAGCCGGCCAAGGAAAACGCCCTGTTCAATCTGCCCAACGTGGTCTGCACACCTCACCTTGGCGCGGCAACGACCGAGGCACAGGAGAACGTGGCCCTGCAAGTGGCCGAGCAGATCTCGAATTACCTGCTGACCGGCGCTGTGGAAAACGCGCTGAACATGCCCAGTGTGACGGCGGAAGAGGCCAAGGTCATGGGCCCATGGATCAAACTGGCCGGACATCTGGGCAGCTTCATTGGTCAAATGACCGATGAACCGATCAAGGCGATCAACATCCTCTATGACGGTGTCGCCGCCGAGATGAACCTGGCTGCGCTGAACTGCTCGGTTGTGGCGGGGATCATGAAGAAGTTTAACCCCGAGGTGAACATGGTCTCGGCCCCGGTCGTGGCCCGCGAGCGGGGTATCCAGATTTCGACCACCAATCAGGACAAATCCGGTGCGTTTGAGGGTTACATCAAAGTGACCGTGGTGACCGAAAAACGCGAGCGTTCCATCGGCGGCACTGTATTCAGCGACGGCAAGCCACGGTTCATTCAGATCAAGGGTATCAATATCGATGCCGAGGTGGGCGCGCATATGCTTTACACCACCAATGAAGATGTGCCGGGTATCATCGGTGCGCTGGGTCAGACCATGGGTGAGAATGACGTGAACATTGCCAAC
This sequence comes from Ruegeria sp. AH12, assembly GCF_056541465.1. Lineage (NCBI taxonomy): Bacteria > Pseudomonadati > Pseudomonadota > Alphaproteobacteria > Rhodobacterales > Roseobacteraceae > Ruegeria > Ruegeria sp. AH12. The sequence goes on from NZ_JBQFYL010000010.1 coordinate 13,522, forward strand.
TTTACGCTTGGTCGGTCCGAGGCGGGTGGCGAGGCCATTGCGTTGCTTTACGTGGATGAACCGGTCCCGGCTGAAGCCCGCGCCAAGCTGGCCGAGACGGGTTTGTTTACCCAAATCAAACCGTTGGAATTCGATGTCGCCTGATCGGTGTTGAATTTCTGAGACATCTTCCGCCCGCGCCCGTCAAGGCGCGGGTATTGTCTTTCAAAGCCGCTTATTGCACGCCACAAGCAGGGCAGTCGTTTGCGCGAGGGTTTTCCATGACTACCCCTATCTACGCCATTGGCGATATTCATGGGCAGCTGGGCATGCTGCAGATTGCGCTGTCCCGGATTGAGGCCGATGGCGGGCGGGATGCGCGGGTTGTTTTCCTCGGCGATTATGTCGATCGCGGTCCGGACAGCAGAGCTGTGTTGGATCTGTTGATCGAGGGGCAACGCGCCGGTCGTAAATGGGTCATGGTCAAGGGCAACCACGACCGCATGTTTGCCCGCTTTGTGCAGGATTGCGAGATTGCAGACAAATATCTGCCGGTCACGCTCAGTTGGTTGCACCCGCGTTTGGGTGGGCGGGAAACGTTGGCCTCCTACGGTGTTGAGGTCGTCGACAACCATCGCATCTTTCAGGTCAACGAGCGTGCCCGTGCTGCGGTTCCGCCCGCGCATATTGATTTCATCAATGCCTTGCCGACCTGTCATCAGGAAGGTGAGCTGTTGTTTGTCCACGCTGGTATCCGCCCGGGCATTTCGCTGGAGCGACAGACCGAGGATGATTTGGTCTGGATACGGCAAGAGTTTCTGATGGAAACTGAACCTCACCCTTGGCTGATCGTGCATGGCCATACACCAGTTGATGCAGCAGAGCATTGCGGGAACAGGATCAATCTGGATGCAGGGGCGGGCTATGGCCGATCATTGGCCACAGCCGTGTTTGAAGGTCGCGACTGCTGGTTACTGACCCAAAACGGGCGGGCACCACTGAAGCCTATATTTGGCTGAACAGGTCCCTGAACTGCGTGCGCAGGGCGTTTTTCTGCACCTTGCCCATCGTATTGCGCGGCAGAGCGTCCATCAGGATCAACTCGCGCGGGTGTTTGAACCGGGCGAGGTCGTTCTGAACCGAGGTCATGATTGCCTCAAGGTCTGGTGACTGACCGGGCAAGGGCACGATTATCCCCAGAACCGACTCGCCGAAGTCCGGGTGCGGTACGCCGATCACGGCGCTCTCCAACACGCCGGGCTGGTCGTCCAGTAGCAGTTCGATCTCTTTGGGATAGATGTTGAACCCGCCTGAGATGATCAGATCCTTGCCGCGCCCGACGATGTGGACATAGCCATCCTCATCCACCCGACCCAGATCGCCGGTGATGAAGAACCCGTCTTCGCGCAGTTCGGCTGCGGTTTTTTCAGGCATCTGCCAGTAGCCGCTGAATACGTTCGGGCCGCGCACCTCGATCATGCCGATCTCATCCTGCGGCAGGGTCTCGCCGCTGTCCGGATCAGTCACTTTCAACTCGACATCCGGCAGGGGAAACCCGACCGTCCCCGCGCGGCGTTCGCCATCATAAGGGTTCGAGGTGTTCATGTTGGTTTCTGTCATGCCGTAGCGTTCCAGAATACGATGGCCTGTGAGGGCCTCGAATGTCTCATGGGTTTCCGCCAGAAGAGGGGCTGAGCCCGAGATGAACAGCCGCATATGCCGCGTCAGATCTCCGGTGAAACGATCATCACCCAGCAAGCGGGTATAGAAGGTTGGCACGCCCATCATCGACGTCGCCTGCGGCATCAGGCGCAGCATGTCGTCCAGATCAAATTTCGGCAGAAAGATCATCGAACCGCCTGAGGCGAGGATCACGTTTGTTGCCACAAACAACCCGTGGGTGTGGAAGATGGGCAGCGCATGCAACAGCACATCGTCACGGGTAAAGCGCCATTCCCGCACCAGCGTTTCTGCATTGGACAGTAGGTTCGCCTGTGTCAGCATGGCTCCCTTGGACCGTCCTGTGGTGCCCGAGGTGTAAAGGAATGCGGCCAGATCCTCCTCAGCCTGGTTCACTGTCTCGAAATGGGTTGGCATGGTCTGTGCGTTTCGCATCAGACTGCCACTGCCATCCCCGTTCAGTGTTTCTACCTTGGCATTCTGCGCGCTCGCGACAGGGGTCAGCTCAGTTTGATTGACCGCGTCGCAGACAACCAAAGATGCGCCACTGTTTTCGATGAAATATGTCAGCTCTGCAGTTTTGTAGGCTGTATTCAGCGGCAGGAAGATCAGCCCGGCCTGCGCGCAGGCGGCATAAAGCGCCAACATCTGAGGTGACTTTTCAACCTGAACCGCAACCCTGTCACCCGGTTTCAGCCCAAGCGCCGTCAGCGCATTGGCGATTTGCGCGGCCATGTTCAGGAACGCGGCGTGTGTGATGGTGTGGCCATCGGGCAGGTATAAAAAAGGCGTCTCTTTCCCCGCATGGATGCCGAACAAACGATCATAAAGCGGGTTGCCCATTGTCTACTCCCTTTGGTGCGCTGCGCCCTGAACCTGACTTGGAAATTTGAGGCGGACAAGACCCGATTCCCAGATATTTCCAGGGCGAAGGCCCATCCAACGCTGGCGAAAATGCTGCACCTGCGATATGCGCAAGACAGTTTGCCGGAGACCTGAGATGTTTGTTGCCACTTTGCTGACCAACCCCACCGCGCCCGCGCTGGATACTGCGCTGGTCGAGTCGTTGCGAAACGCGTGGGCCGGCGAAGAGATCATCTGGCTCAGCCCTGATGAAGCGGCAGAATTCAACCTTTCAACCCCTCCTGGCAATCAATGGGAGGTCTGGGCTGACTTGCAGGCCATGGGCGTGGATCTTGTCGTGCAGCCTGTGGATGGGCGGCGCAAAAAGATGTTGCTGGCTGACATGGACAGCACGATGATCCAACAAGAATGCATTGATGAACTGGCCGATGAGGCGGGTGTCGGCGAGCGCGTCAAAGACATCACTGCGCGGGCCATGAATGGTGAACTGGATTTCGAAGGGGCCCTGATCGAACGGGTTGGCCTGTTGAAAGGTCTGGATGAGGCGGTGATCGATCAGGTGTTGGACACAAGGATCACCTTGATGCCCGGCGGGCGCGCCTTGGTGGCGACCATGCGCGAAAATGGCGGTTATGCTGCGCTCGTTTCAGGCGGGTTCACCGCTTTTACCGCGCGCGTGGCCGAGCTGATCGGGTTTGATGAGAATCGGGCCAACACGCTTCTGGCCGCGGATGGCAAACTGACAGGAGAGGTTCAGCGCCCGATCCTGGGGCGCAAGGCCAAGGTTGAATCTCTGGAGCGCATCACTGCGCAGTTGGGCATCGCGGAATCGGATGTTCTTGCCGTGGGTGACGGGGCGAATGATCTGGGCATGTTGCATCGCGCCGGAACGGGTGTGGCGCTACACGCCAAACCCTCGGTCGCGGCAGAGTGCGAGGTGCGGATCAATCACGGGGATCTGACGGCGCTGCTGTACCTGCAGGGCTATTCTCGCGCAGAGTTTTCCGTTTCTTAGAACTGAGCTTTCTTTTATTTAACATATATGTTAAATAGTGGTCATGAACACGCTTCTGACCGCCTTTTCCGCTTTATCCGACGCCACGCGCTTCTCGATTGTCGAGCAGTTGATGGCCGATGGGGAACTATCTGCCGGTGATCTGATCGACGGCAAGGGCATGTCGGGGGCCGCAATCTCACGCCATCTGAAAGTTCTGCGCGAGGCTGGGCTGATTCAGCAGCGGGTGCAGGGCACGCAGCGCATGTATTCGGTGCGGCCCGAAGGGTTGCGAGCGATCGCGGATTGGACGATCTCGAAACGGCAATTCTGGGAAAACAGCCTGGATCGTTTGGGCGATATTTTGGAAAGGGAAACCTCATGGCCGACCTGAAACTCGAACGGGAGTTTCCCGTTGACCCCGAAACTCTGTTCGCGTGGGTCTCGGACGGGGCGAAGCTGTTGCAGTGGTGGGGCCCCGAGGGAATGCATGTGCCCGAGCACAATCTGGATTTCTCACGTACCGGGCCCTGGTATTCGGTGATGCAGAATGCCGAGGGTCAGCAATACAAGGTCTCGGGCCATGTCACTCATGTCGATCCGCCGAACTCAGTCGGGTTCACATGGGGCTGGCATGACGATCAGGATCAGCGCGGTGATGAAAGCCATGTGACCTTTACGGTCACCGCCTCTGCTGCCGGATCACGGCTGGTTCTGGATCACCGCGAACTGGCCGATGCCGAGGCCGTCGCAAACCATAACAAAGGCTGGACATCGTCGCTTCGCAAACTCGAAGCGCGGTGCAAATAGAGTTTCATCAGGGAGGAGCGATATGCCCCAATATTTGTTTGTCTATCACGGGGGCCATACCCCCACCGACCCCGCCGAGATCGAGGCGACCATGGCCGCCTGGGGCGCATGGTTTCAGGGCATGGGTAAGGCTTTAGATATCCCCGGCAACCCGGTCGGACAATCCTATACCGTCAGCAGCAGCGGTGTCGTCGATAATGGCGGTGCCAATCCTGCTTCGGGCTTCACGGTCATCAAAGCCGATAGCATGGATGCCGCGACCGAGATGGCCAAGGGCTGCCCCATGGTTGTCAACGGTTCAGGCTCGGTCGAAGTGGCCGAGGTGCACGAGATCGAAATGTAACTGGCCTAACCGGGAAAACCCGGAGCAGGCCGGATCACGCCGCATTCCAGCCCTCGGCGGCTGTATTGTGTGGTGTTCATGAACTTGCGGGTGGCCGGGTGATCGGCCTCCAGCACGCCAAGACTGACAAGGATGGCCGCAATCGCGCATTCACTGGCGCGGGTGGTGCCATCGGTGATTTTCAGGGCAACGCCCATGCGTTTTTCGGGGATGATGGCCACAAACACGGCCTCGGCCCCGGTTTTGATCGCGGCGCGACCATCCATGGCGCGCATCAGCTCGGTGCAGGCACGCGTCTCACCCGCTACCAGGTCTGGATGCTGGATCATGGCTGCTGTTAGCTGTTGTGCGGCATCGCTGGACCGGTCCGAGCGGTCGGCGGCTGACGCAAACCATGCCATGGAGCGGGCCAGCCCCACCAATGATGTGGCGAAATTCGGCGCCGAGCAGCCGTCAATCCCATAGCCGGGGCTGGCTTCGCTCGTGGTTTCTTCGACCGCAGTCAGACAGGCCTGCTGAACCGGATGGTCAATTTCCAAATACTCAGGCCCTGCCCCCATATGCTGAGCCAGGGTCAGAAACCCGCAATGTTTGCCCGAACAATTGTTGTGGATCTGACAGGGCGTGTCGTCGGCTAATATCAGCCGGTCGCGCGCTGCCTCGTCCGCCGGTTCCTGCGGGCCACAGCGCAAATCGGGCTCTGACAGTCCCAGATGATCCAGCCAGGCGGTCACACGATCTGTGTGAATGGCCGCCCCGTTGTGGGACGCGCAGGCCAGCGCCAGATGCTCGGAACTCAGCCCGTATTTTGCCGCCGCTCCGGAGGTGACCAAGGGAAGTGCTTGAATCATCTTGGCGGAAGAGCGCGGATAGATCACCGCGTTCGGGTCCCCCCAGCTTTGTACAATCTGGCCGGTATCGTCGCAGATGACAGCGTGGCCCAGATGCAAGCTTTCCAGCAAAGGACCGCGCCACAGTTCTGTCATCGGGATAGGCTGCGTCATCGGGACCTCCGGTTTTTTTGCGCAAAATTCTGCCAATCGCCCTTTCGCCTGTGGCGAAACCTGCGTTAGTGTGTGTATGTCGGCAATCATCGGAATGCGCAACTTTCGTAAAGACGAACCGGCAGGGTTCGCGGGGCATTCCGGTGGGTATGAGGTAAAAGGTCGAGCTAGGAGGCTGGACAAATGGGATCAATGCTCGTCCGCGTGATCGCGGGCCTGTGTGTGGCAGGGATGGCCACAACTGCAATCGCTCAACAAGCGACAAGTACAAATCGCGTAGCGGCAAAAACCGATTGGAGCGTTTTTGTCGAAGACGATCCCACCGAATGCTGGAGCGTTTCTGCCCCTAAGGAAACCGTGAACACGCGCGGCGGCCGCGTTGTTTCGGTTCGGCGCAGCGATATCCTGTTGTTCGTATTCTATCGCCCCAATGCCGAGGTCAAAGGTCAGGTCACCTTTACTGGTGGCTATCCTTTCGCATCAGGCTCGACCGTGAACCTGAATGTGGATGGCAGTGAATTTGAGCTGTTCACCGAAGGCGAATGGGCTTGGCCGGCAACGGCTGCAGATGACGCCAAGATCGTCACCGCGATGAAACGCGGGACCGAGGCAGTGCTGACCGCGCGCTCCGAACGCGGAACGCAGACCAAAGACACATTCTCGTTGCTGGGCTTCACGGCGGCCATCGAAGACGCCGAGACGCGCTGCACCAACTAAGGTTACGCCCAGGCATGAAAGGCCCCGTGATCCGGCGGGGCTTTGTCGTTATGGCGACCCGTCATAGTCTTTACGCTATGTCAGCCATGAATTTGATCCGTATCAATGTCGCGGCCTTCAGAATCTGAACTAATCGGTTCAAGAAAAACGAAGGAGTGATAGATATGATGAACAAATCTTTGGTCGCGTTGATGATGGTGTGTGGGGTTCTGTTGACGGCCTGTGAAAACAACGGAGAAAACTATCCGGTTACCGGTGAACAATGTGGTCCGGAAGATCCTGTGAAAAAGCTGGATGCAGCAGACTGTATTGTTCCGCCTGCAGGTGTCTGACAGCGCGCAGACCCGACTGACTGGCCGCAGCGATGACCCCTGCGGCCAGTTGCGTTTCCGGGCATTGCAGTTTCTTGGGTACGATTTCTTTTGATCTTTGCGCGCGTTCCTATATAGAGGCGCATCCCAAGCCAGAATCTGCATAGATACGCCCCCAAAAGGTACCAGCATGTCGCCCAAAGCGCCGATTACGCAAGACGTTATGACCATTCCCCGCAAACTGCCCGAGGGGAAAGTGAATCTGGTGGGTTTGTCGCGTGATCGCCTGCGTGAGGTGTTGATCGAACATGGTACGCCTGAAAAACAGGCCAAAATGCGCACCGGGCAGATCTGGCAGTGGATTTACCAATGGGGCGTGCGGGACTTTGCCGAGATGACAAATCTGGCCAAAGCCTATCGCGCACAGCTGGCTGAGAATTTCGTCATCGAGATCCCCGAGGTCGTGACCCGTCAGGTCTCGGAAGATGGCACCCGAAAGTATCTGTGTCGCATCGCTGGGGGCCACGAGGTTGAGGTTGTTTACATCCCAGAAGAGGATCGCGGCACGCTATGTATCTCATCTCAGGTGGGCTGCACGCTGACCTGTTCCTTCTGCCACACCGGCACGCAGAAACTGGTACGCAACCTGACAGCGGCGGAAATCGTTGGTCAGGTGATGATGGCCCGCGATGATCTTGAGGAGTGGCCTGTGCCCGGCGCGCCCAAGGACGAAACGCGCCTGCTGTCGAACATTGTTCTGATGGGCATGGGCGAGCCGCTTTATAACTTCGAAAACGTCCGTGATGCGATGAAGATTGCCATGGACCCTGAAGGCATTTCCCTGTCGCGCCGCCGGATCACCCTGTCCACGTCTGGCGTGGTGCCTGAAATTGCACGAACTGCCGAAGAAATCGGCTGCCTGCTGGCGATCTCATTCCACGCCACCACGGATGAGACCCGTGATGTACTGGTTCCCATCAACAAGCGCTGGAATATCGAGGAGTTGCTGCAAGCGCTGGCGAGCTATCCCAACGCTTCGAATTCCGAGCGGATCACCTTTGAATATGTGATGCTGGATGGCGTCAATGACAGCGATGAGGATGCGCATCGCCTGATCGAGCACATCAAGCGCCACAATATCCCGGCTAAGATCAACCTGATCCCGTTCAACGAATGGCCCGGCGCGCCGTATAAACGCAGCTCGAACAATCGTATCCGGGCCTTTGCGAACATCATCTATCAGGCAGGCTATGCCTCGCCGATCCGCAAAACACGCGGAGAAGACATAATGGCCGCCTGTGGCCAGTTGAAATCGGCCACAGAACGCGCCCGCAAATCGCGCAAGCAGATCGAGGCTGAGGCCGGGCTGAACGGCTGAGCGGCACTGCCCACGCCTGTTTTCTGAACTCAAAATTTGCTATATTTGGCCTGTTCGGTTCAGGTCAGGCTCACCTTTGTGCACAAGATTGTGAGAGGAATGGGTCGTTGTGAACCACAAGCTAAGTCTTTGATAACGCCCTGCGCGCGGACCGTACGCAGGCAAACTGTTTTCAGATGGGCCAATACCATGAGCACGATTTTTCAAATTAGTTTCAAAACAATACTCGTCGCTTCATTCTCGCTTCTTTTCCATATCGGAGCCGCGAAGGCCGATGACCGCGAGGCACACATCACAATCGAGAATCCCGCCGAGCTCAGCAAAGACGAGGCCGAAGAGATTTATCAATCGCTTAGCCGACGTCTGGCACGCGGGTATGCCGGAGCCCAGCTTGACTTGATCCGGAGTTATCAAAGCTGGGCGCTGTTCAATGACGCGCCTTATGTTTCGGCGACCCACGGTCAAAGATATGTGAACAGCTACGCCAATCGCATGGCCCATAACTATGGAACCATGCAGGACGGAGACGTGTTGCCAGCAGGGTCGGTTCTGGCAAAGGACAGCATGACCGTTACCGATGAAGGCAAGATCTTTCCCGGAGCGATGTTCGTGATGGAGAAGTTGCCGCAGGGCACCAACCCTGCGACGGCTGATTGGCGTTACATCATGGTGCTACCTGATGGTTCGCTTTATGGCGACACCACAGGATCGCGCCCCAATCAGGTTGTTTATTGCCACGAATGCCACGAACAGGTGGCTGAGCGCGATTATACCTTCTTCGTGCCCGAGGAGTATCGGATCAAAGCCGAATAGTAGTCAGACTATCCGCGCTGGAAACGCGCCGTGCCGATCACTTCGATCACCTGTTGGCGGACGGGTTCGGGTTGGGCTTCGACAGCATTCAGAACCTCGCGCAGTTCGGCGCGCAACCCGTGCATTTGATCGATCAGAGAGATCATCATCGACAGGGCATCCGCCTCCATATCGTATTGCTCGTGCAGCTCGCAGGCCAGTTCCAGCCGGGCGACGTCGATGCTGTGATAAACCACGCCTTGTGCCGATTGCTCGGGGATCACAATTTCAGCGGCCAGATATTCGGTCAGACGGTCCGAGGTCAGGCGGGTGATGGTGGCGATCAGTTCCTCTTCGGTCAGGGTCATGACGGCATTCCTTTCCGAGGATCATAGCGATGGGCGTCGCGCCATGTCTCCATGAAGTGCTTGAGGTCGTCGTCGATCTGGTCGGGCAGTGCGACGGTGAGTTCGATCAGTTGATCCCCGCGTTCGGATGAGCCGCGTTTCTTAACTCCCTTACCCCGCAGGCGCAGGGTTTTGCCGCTGCTGGTGCCCGCAGGGACGGTGACATTGACACCACCGTCAATCGTGGGCGCGCGGACTTTGCCGCCCAGAATGGCCTCATCAATGCTGATGGGCAGGGTGATGTGGATGTCATCACCCTGCCGGTCGAACACCGGATGGTCTGCCACCGAGATCGTAACCAGAGCGTCGCCCGCCGGTCCCTCGCCATAGCCCGGAGCGCCCTTGCCTCGCAGTCGGATGGTCTGGCCCGTGGTGATACTCGCCGGGATTTTAACCTCGATCCGGTTGCCATCGGGCAAGGTCAGCTTTTGGCTGGCCCCAAACACTGCATCCAGAAAGCTGATCTGCAGCGAGTAGTTCAGGTTGTGACCCGGCGCGTGGAATTCCTGCGCGCGCTGACCGCCAAACCCACCGCGACCGCGCATGAACTCGGCGAAGATGTCCGACATGTCATCTGGGTCTGCCTGGCGCCCGCGATAAGGATTGCCAGCGGCCTCGGCATAGTCACGATAGTATTGCTGTTGCGGGCGTTCCTGACCGGAGGCATCGATCTCGCCATTGTCATAACGGGCACGGGTTTCGGGGTCTTTCAGCAGATCGTAAGCAGCGGCGGCGGCTTTGAACTTTGCCTCAGCCTCGGCATCACCGGGTTTCAGATCCGGATGGCATTCTTTTGCGATGCGCCGATAAGCTTTCTTGATATCGGCAGCACTGGCGTCTTTAGCCACGCCAAGGACGGAATAGGGATCGTCGCTCATCTCACCTCTCGCGGATGTGGGTCGGTCTGATCTTTAAGAGTCTGTTTCAGCATGCGATTTCAAGGGGCCGAAAGGAAGAGGCATTTGAATTGCTACATAAAATCCGGCAGGTCTGGTAGTATCTACATGATCTCAGGTTCTTTGACGGAGGCCCCGCATGTCGCGCAGATTTAAATCCGCCCTGGCCTTGCTGGCCGGGAACGCAATCGGGTTGATATTGGCCGTGTTGCTGCTGACCGGTTTTGCGATCAAGCCTTTGTCCTTTGTGGTCGTGGTTATCGTCTTCACCGTTGTTCAAGTGATCGCAGAGCCGTTGATCCTGAAGATCGGAGAAAAGAAAGCGCCTGCACTCAAAGGTGGGATCGCCCTGATCGTGACTTTTGTGGGATTGCTGGTGACCGAGTGGATCACAGCCGGACTTGTTATTGGAGGGGTGGCAAATCTATTGGCAGCAACCCTGCTGGTCTGGTTGGGCGCCTTGATCGGCAGCATTGTTCTGCCGATCTACGTGTTCCCCGAACTGCGCGGGCCGAAGAAGTAGCTAGAGCGCGTTCAGGCTGGCCTCGATGGCTTGCCACAGCTCTTCAACCGGTTCACATCCAACGGACAGGCGGATGAAACCGGGGTCAACATCATCGCCCCAGCGGGCGCGGCGCTCGGCGGAGCTGTGGACGCCGCCAAAGGATGTCGCGGGGCGCAACAAAGGACAGCCGTTAATAAACGCCTCTGCTATGTCCTCATTGTCCAGCGTCAGGGACAACAGAAATCCGAACCGTTTCGTCTGAGCCTGCGCAAGAGCGTGCGCCGGATCGCCAGGCAGACCCGGATATCGCACCAGCCTGACTGCGGAATGGGTAGCCAGCCGTTCGGCCAGCACCTGGGCCGAGGCGCACATGCGGTCATAGCGTACGTCCAGTGTTTCCAGCCCGCGATGTAGCAACCATGCCTCATGCGGGCCGGGGATCGCGCCTGAGACGCGTCGCCATTCCTCGACCCACTCTATGATCTGGTTGTTGCGGCTGGCCACATGGCCCATCAGCAAATCCGAATGCCCGCCCATTGCCTTGGTGTCGGAGGACACCACGACATCAATCCCCAGATCCAGCGGGCGCTGGCCCAGCGGTGTCAGAGTTGTGTTATCTGCAATTGTTACCCCTTCGGCGGCGCGCACTTGTTCAGCAACGGCGGCCAGATCGATCATATCCAGACCGGGGTTCGACGGGCTTTCGACGAACACCACGTCAAACCCCTCGAAACTACCCTCGGCAAAGGACGTTGTTGCGCGTTCCTCGACCTCGACCCCGAGGCGAGAGAGGAACCGATCCGACAGCAAGCGCGTGACATAATACCCGTCCGACGGGATCAGCAGGCGTGATCCGGCCTGAACCGTGGCAAACAACGCTGCTGAGATCGCCGCCATACCCGATGGAAAGCTGAGGCACGGCGCGTCCTCAAGATGTGACAGCATATGTTCCAGCTGCACCCATGTCGGATTGTCGACGCGGCCGTAGGTGGCCAGACCATCCGTTGCGCCCGGCAGGTGGTACATGCTGCTTTGGGTCAGCGGCAGGGCGACCGGTTCACCTTCGTTCAAGGAATTGCCACGCAGGTGCAGCATCTTTCCGATCTTGGGGGCCATGGTTCAGCGCCCCGGAATGGCGTCGCGGGGCGGGGCGGGTTCCCAATTCTCGATGATATCGACCGCTTCTTGCGCAGTATCGACAAAACGGAACAGGTCAAGGTCTTCGTCTGAGATCGTGCCCGCATCGGCCAGTGCCGCCCAGTTGATGACTTTCTCCCAGAACTCACGACCAAACAGCAGGAAGGGCACACGCTCCATCCGACCGGTCTGGATCAGGGTCAGGGATTCGAACAGTTCATCCATCGTGCCGAAACCACCGGGGAAGATGGTGATGGCGCGGGCGCGCATCAGGAAATGCATCTTGCGGATCGCGAAGTAATGGAAGTTGAAACTAAGATCGGGTGTCACGTACAGGTTCGGTGCCTGTTCGTGCGGCAGCACGATGTTCAACCCGATGGAGCAGCCGTTTGCGTCTTGCGCGCCGCGGTTCCCGGCCTCCATCACGCCAGGGCCACCGCCGGTGACGATCACGTTTTCACGCCCACCGGTCTCGTTGGATTTTTCGGTCATAAGTCGCGCGAACTCGCGGGCTTCGTCGTAGTATTGCGACAGACCCGCCAGAGTTTCGGTCCGTGCGGTGTGCTTTTGCGACGGTTCAGGAATACGCGCGCCACCGAACATGACGATGGTCGAGGTGATCTGGCGTTCGCTCATGATCATCTCGGGCTTGAGCAACTCCAACTGCAGACGCACTGGGCGCAGCTCATCCCGGCATAGGAACTCTTCGTCGGCAAACGCAAGGCGATAGGCGGGCGAGCGGGTCTGCGGCGTATCCGGCACCTCGCGCGCGGTCGAGCGATCTGTTTGTGCGTCGCGGAACGGGCTGTGACGGTCTTCTCTCATGGGTGATCGATCCCTGCTTGCGTGTTTTTCAAACAGCTATAGGGTTCGCGGACAGAGCGCCAGTCACGGAAAGACAAGAATGAATTGGAAGAGCGAAATATTGGCCGCCCAGCATCGCATCTCGGGCTATGTGCAGGTCACACCCGTGATGACCAGCAAGATATCGGGCTATCCCATCGAACTGAAGCTGGAGCAGATGCAGCATACCGGTAGCTTCAAGGCGCGGGGGGCATTCAACACCCTGATCAGTTCTGACGTGCCCGAGGCCGGAGTGGTGGCGGCTTCTGGTGGCAACCACGGCGCAGCCGCTGCCTATGCGGCGCAGGCGCTGGGCTACCCGGCCAAGATTTTTGTGCCCGAGCTTGCAGGGCCGTCCAAAATCGCATTGATCAAGCAAACCGGTGCGGACCTGAGCGTTGTCTCGGGTGAGTATGCCAACGCGCTGACGGCCGCGCAGGCGCATGAGCAGGCAACCGGCGCGATGCAGATTCATGCCTATGACGCACCCGCAACTGTGGCCGGGCAAGGGACTTGTTTTGCCGAGTGGGACGCTCAGGGGCTGGAAGCCGATACTGTTCTAGTTGCGGTTGGCGGGGGTGGTCTGATTGCAGGCGCTCTGGCGTGGTTTGACGCCGCGCGCAAGGTTGTGGCGGTCGAACCCGAGACCTCTTGCGCCTTGAATGCAGCGTTGAAGGCGGGTGAGCCGGTGGATGTGTCGGTGTCCGGCATTGCGGCGAATGCGTTGGGCGCGCGGCGGATTGGCCAGATTTGCTTTGATCAGGCGCAGGGCATGAGTTCGGTTCTGGTAAGTGATGAGGCCATTGCAGAAGCGCAGCAGATGCTATGGCAGGCACATCGCATTCTGGTGGAACCCGCAGGGGCCGCAGCGTTGGCGGCGCTAACTTCGGGGACCTACCAGCCCGAACCGGGTGAGCGTGTCGCGGTCTTGATTTGCGGTGGCAATATCGCCCCCGACCCGCTTGCCGGGTGAATGATCGTTGCCCAGACGTAAAAGGAACCGCGTTCGTCGCATTGCGCCATGAGTGTCACTTGCGTATAGGCCAAACCAACACGAACAGATTCTGTAGGGAGACGCCCAATGTCCAACGCGCAATTGGAAGCCGCCATCGAGGCCGCCTGGGAGGCGCGCGATACGATCACACCCGCAACCACGGGTGAGCAGCGCGAAGCCATCGAGGATACCCTGAACGCGCTGGACAGCGGGTCATTGCGGGTTGCCGAGAAGCAGGAGAGCGGTGACTGGCATGTGAACCAATGGGCCAAGAAAGCGGTCCTGCTGGGCTTTCGCATCAAGGACATGGAAATGCAGACCGGCGGTCCGCAAGGTGGCGGCTGGTGGGACAAGGTCGACAGCAAGTTCGCAGGTTGGGGTGACAACCAGTGGAAAGCGGCTGGCTTCCGCGCGGTTCCGAACTGCGTTGTCCGTAAATCTGCCTTCATCGCACCGGGCGTCGTTCTGATGCCGTCTTTCGTGAACCTGGGTGCTTATGTGGACGAAGGTACCATGGTTGATACCTGGGCCACTGTTGGGTCCTGTGCGCAGATCGGCAAGAACGTGCACCTGTCCGGCGGCGTTGGCATTGGCGGTGTGCTGGAGCCGATGCAGGCGGGCCCAACAATCATCGAGGATAACTGCTTTATCGGCGCGCGTTCCGAAGTTGTCGAGGGCTGCATCGTGCGCGAAGGCTCGGTTCTGGGGATGGGCGTGTTCATCGGCAAGTCGACCAAGATCGTGGATCGTGAGACCGGCGAGGTCATGTATGGCGAAGTCCCGCCCTATTCGGTTGTTGTCGCTGGGTCGATGCCGTCCAAGAACAACGTGAACCTCTATTGCGCGGTGATCGTGAAACGTGTGGACGAGAAAACCCGTTCGAAAACCGGGATCAATGAGCTGCTGCGTGACTGATCCAAACTTAGCGTGAATGACAAAAGGCCGTGGATAGGCTCCGCGGCTTTTTTTGTAAGAACATTATGCTGCTATACCGGGCGCTGCTGTACAAGAAGAGGAAGACCCATGATCCCAATCGATATAGCCATCTTGTTCATGGGGGCTGCGATTGCGTTGGCCGCTGTTCCGGGGCCGGACAATATCTTTGTGATGACGCAATCGGCACTCTATGGCCGGATGTCAGGGTTGGTTGTGACGCTGGGACTGGCCTCTGGGCTTATCGTGCACACCACCGCAGCGGCTTTGGGCGTGGCCGTAATTTTCCAAACTTCACAAACCGCCTTTGCGGCGCTGAAATACGCCGGTGCAGCCTATCTGGTCTATTTGGCGTGGAAGGCGTTTACTGCAGCAGGGACTGCGCTTGACGGCGGTGATGCGCCGGAGATCCCGACGCGCAAGCTCTATCTGCGTGGGTTGATCATGAACATCGCCAATCCGAAGGTGACGATTTTCATGTTGGCTTTCCTGCCCCAATTTGTCGATCCGTTGAACGGATCGCTGATCGGGCAGTTCTATCAACTGGGCGCACTGATGTTCCTGGCGACGGTTGTGGTGTTCGGGGCCGTGGCCCTTGCCGCCGGTACGTTGGGCAGTTGGCTTAGGGGTTCGCCTTCGGTTCAGCTGTGGATGAACCGCGTTTCGGGCGTGATCTTTGTTGCGCTGGCCCTCAAACTGGCCACGGCCGAGCGCTGAGCTTGACCAATTCAGGCCGCAGGGCTAAGGCCCGTGCCATGGAAAAACAGAAAAAACCCTCGCGCCAGCAAGTCTATACCCTTCTTGTTCAGATCGGACGGAAGGATGGGGATGGTTTGCCCGAAGGGGCAACGGGCGCGGCGTTGATCTGTTATGCCAGTGGCGTGGATGAGGCCGAGGCCGTGCGCGAGACCGTGGCGATCCTGAAACAGGCAGATACCGCGCCTTTGGATGTCACCGGTTACGGCACGTTGGCTGAGCGTGAGGCACAGGGCCATGACATCGATGCGGATGAACGCACTCTGATGCAGCGGGCGTTGGACGAGAACGCGGTAATCGTGGCGCAGATGACTCCGTTTTTTGAAGACGAAACCTCAGCCTCTTAGTTCTGCGATCCGAACCATTTGCGGTGTAACTCGTCATAGGTCCCGTCCTCACGCAGGGACAGCAGCGCCTGATTGACCTCTTCCACCAGTGGCGAGCCGGTCGGGAAGGCAATGCCATAGTTTTCTCGCAGGAAAATGCTACCCGTCATCGTCGCGATCCTGCGTCCCTCATGCGCCGCGAAGTAGGACAGGATAGGCGCGTCGAACACGACAGCGTCCAGATCTTCGGCTTTAAATGCCTCAAGCATCTGATCGAGCCCCGGATAGCCCGCATATTCGATTTCGCGTCGGTCCAGGAAACTGGCCGCAGTTGAACCTGTGATGGTGCCGACATTTTTGCCATAGAGATCATTCACCGAATTCACATTGCCGGTGATTGCGTCCACCGTCATGACACTGGTGATGCGGGCGGTGAAGACAGATACGATAAATAGCGAGGATACCACCAGCACCACGCCCAGAATGCGGCCAAATGGCGTGCGGGGCATTCGTTCTTCAAAACCGCCATTCACGACCAGATTCAGCGCCCACCAGAAGGATGGGAACCATGCCTCGTTCAGCTTGCGGTCGAAATAGGGCTGCGCACGCCGTTCGAACCCCCACATCAACATGCCACCGCCCAAGAGGATGGCGAAGGCCAAGCCAATGGCGATGAACAATTCGGTGGACAGCAGCGCCTGCAACAGCGACGGTCTGCGCACCGCATCCGATGGCACCATAATCTGCAGGCCCGCCTCGAAAATCGGCTGGCTAAAATCCATCTGCGTTTCGCGTGATGCCGTGATCGAAATATTGGCGATGGCCAAATCGGCCGATCCGTCCTCGACCGCGCCCAGCATCTCGGCAAATGACTCTACGCGCTGGACAGAGTATTCCCATCCCAAAGCCTCAGAAAGAGCCCCTAGCAGGTCCATCGAGAATCCGGTTTCGGCACCGTCCTCAACATAGGAAAACGGCGGGCGTGTCACTGTCGTGACATTTAGCGTCTGTGCCAGGCTTTGCTGTGCGAGAACGGCGAAAGTCAGGCTGATCAATGCGTAGAATGCGCGCTTCATGGTCAAGTCACCCGTTTCGCGGCCCTGTAACGCGAATGTATATGCGTGGGCAAGGTAGCCGCCGGGTAAATCGACATGTTTTGTCGCGCTCTCAGGCTGATACTTTGCCTGCTCAGTGCGATAAATTTTGTGGATTGGCCTTGGCAATCCGGTCAATTCGTTGAATCTGTGCACGAACCTGAGCGCAAGACCAACAGCGAGGCCTACATATGACCGATGCAGTTCAACTGACGGCAGACCTGATCCGTTGCCCATCGGTCACACCTGATGAGGGCGGAGCGCTTGTTCTGCTGCAGGATATCCTAACGGACGCAGGGTTCGAGTGTACCCGAGTGGATCGCGGTGGCATCAGTAACCTGTTCGCCCGTTGGGGGGCTAAGGGACACGCGCGGACATTTGGGTTCAACGGCCATACGGATGTGGTGCCTGTGGGGGATCAGGCGGCCTGGACCAAACCGCCCTTCGGGGCCGAGGTTCATGACCGGGTGATGTATGGGCGCGGCGCGACGGATATGAAATCCGGCGTTGCCGCCTTTGCAGCTGCGGCGATTGATTTCGTGCGCGGCAACCCACCCGACGGGGCGATTATCCTGACCATTACGGGCGACGAAGAAGCTGACGCGTTGGATGGTACAACCGCCCTGCTTGATCATATGGATCAGGTCGGCGAACGGATGAGCGTTTGTCTGGTCGGCGAACCAACCTGCCCGAACCGGATGGGTGAGATGATGAAAATCGGCCGACGCGGGTCGATGACGGCATGGTTCACCGTGACGGGGGTTCAGGGGCATTCAGCCTATCCGCATCGGGCCAAAAACCCATTGCCAGCCATGGCGCGGCTTATGGATCGACTGGCCAGTCATGAACTGGACCAGGGCACCGATCACTTCGATGCGTCCACGCTGGCCGTGGTCACCATCGACACCGGCAATCCCGCCACGAATGTCATCCCGGCGCAATGCAATGGCACCGTCAATATCCGCTTCAACGACACGCATACCGGTGCGGGCCTAAGCGACTGGCTCAAGGCCGAAGCGGCGCGCGTGGCCGAAGAGTCTGGCGTTCAGGTAGAGACCAAAATCAAAATCTCGGGCGAAAGCTTTCTGACCCCACCGGGCGCACTGTCTGATTTGGTGGCGCAGGCGGTTGAGGCCGAGACGGGCGTGCAACCCGAATTGTCAACAACTGGCGGCACGTCGGACGCGCGTTTCGTTAAAAACCACTGCCCGGTGGTCGAGTTCGGGCTTGTCGGTCGCACGATGCATCAGGTCGATGAATGCGTCGAGGTGGCCCAGATCAAGCAGTTGAAGGCGATTTATACGCGTATTCTGACGGACTATTTCGCCTGACCGATGCAGCGCACTCTGGTCATCATGGTAAAAGAGCCTCATCCGGGTCGCGTCAAAACCCGACTGGGGCGCGATATCGGCATGGTCGGCGCTGCATGGTGGTTCCGGCACCAGACGCGGTCTCTGATCCGTCGGTTGCGTGATCCACGCTGGCGGATTGTGTTGGCGGTTTCCCCCGACACTGAAGGGCTGACCAGTCGGATCTGGCCTGCTGATCTGCCACGCGCGGCGCAGGGGCGGGGTGATCTGGGCGATCGAATGGAGCGGATGCTGCGCGGGATGCCCAAAGGGCCTGTCTGCCTGATTGGGGCGGATATTCCTGGCATCACGCGCCATCATATCGCGGACGCGTTCAAGGCATTGGGTCGTTCGCAGATGGTGTTTGGCCCGGCCCCGGATGGCGGCTATTGGCTGGTCGGTGCGCAACGCTATGGCGCGTTGCCCTTGGGCTTGTTTCGGGATGTGCGCTGGTCGACAGAACATGCGCTGGCCGATACGTTGGCGTCGGTTCCCGGCTGTCGTGTCGCCCTGTTGAACGAACTGCGTGATGTGGATACCGTCGCTGATTTGCACGGCTGAGCCGAAGGGACACTTTTTGGTCATGACGCGGTTGCATGCGCGTGCTAGGCCAAAGGCATGAGTCGCATTCCCACCAAGCAGGAGGTCCTTGACTGGATCTCAGCGAACCCCACCCTGACCTCGAAACGCGATATCGCCAAGGCCTTCGGCATCAAGGGCGCGGATCGGATCGATCTGAAACGCATCCTCAAGGAGCTTGAGGCCGAGGGGCATCTGGAAAAGCGCAAGCGCAGCTATCGTGACCCGGATCGTCTGCCGCCGGTTAGTGTGTTGCAGGTGAAGGCCCCGAATGAAGATGGCGATCTGTTCGCGCGGCCCTTGGAATGGCATGGCGACGGGGTCGAGCCCATCGTCCTGCTGATCACCCGCGCCAGCGATCCGGCGCTAGGGGAAGGCGACCGTATTCTGGCGCGCCTGACCGTGGTGCAGGAAGAAGATCACAATTACGAAGCCCGCCTGATCCGCCGTATCGGAACCAACCCGCGCAAGATCGTAGGTATATATCGCAAAGGGGCCGAGGGCGGGCGGATCGTGCCCATCGACAAGGCCGGATCAACGGAATGGTTGGTGCCCGAAGGCGCGGTGCATGGGGCGAAGGACGGAGAATTGGTCGAGGCCGAACAGGCCGGGCCCAAGACCCGCATGGGCCTGCCACGCGCGCGTGTTGTTGAACGGTTGGGTGATCCGACCGCACCCAAGGCCGTCTCGCTGATTGCCATTCACCAGCACGGTATCCCGGATGATTTCCCTGATAAGGTTATTGAGGAGGCGGATAAGGCCAAACCCGTTGGCCTGAAGGGTCGCGAAGACTTGCGGGACATGCCGCTGCTGACCATCGACCCCTCGGATGCGCGCGACCATGATGACGCCTGCTATGCCCATGCCGATGACGACCCCAAGAACCCCGGCGGCCACGTGATCTGGGTCGCGATTGCCGATGTCGCCGCCTATGTGCAGCCCGGCACTGCGCTGGACCGTGAGGCGCGAAAACGCGGCAACTCCAGCTATTTCCCGGATCGCGTCGTGCCGATGCTGCCGGATCGCCTGTCCGGTGATCTGTGTTCCCTGCACGAGGGCGTCCCGCGCGCCTGCATCGCCGTTCGGATGCAGATCGACGCCGAGGGCAACAAGATCGGCCATCGCTTTGTACGCGGCTTGATGCGCTCGGCCGCGTCTCTGCACTACGCCGAGGTGCAAGAGGCCATCGACGGCACCCCTAACGACCGCACGGGACCGCTGTTGGAGACGGTTCTGAAACCGCTCTACGCCGCTTATGCCGCGCTGAAAAAGGCGCGGGCGGCGCGGCAACCGCTGGAGCTGGACCTACCGGAACGCAAGATCGTTCTGTCCGACACGGGTGAGGTAACCAGCGTCGCCTTCCGCGACCGTTTGGATGCGCACAAGCTGATCGAAGAGTTTATGATCCTTGCCAATGTCGCGGCGGCTGAAACGCTGATTGCGAAACGTCGGCCCTTGCTATTCCGCGTCCACGAGGAACCCGCACCTGAAAAGCTGGAGAGCTTGCGTGAAACGGCGCAAGCCGCTGGCTTGAACCTGGCCAAGGGTCAGGTTTTGCAAACCCGTCATCTGAATGCCCTGCTGAACGCGGCCGCGGGCACCGAGGATGCGGAGCTTATCAACCTGACGACCCTGCGGTCGATGGCGCAGGCCTATTACAACCCCGAGAATTTCGGACATTTTGGTCTGGCGCTGCGAAACTATGCGCATTTCACTTCGCCCATTCGTCGCTATGCCGATCTGATTGTGCACCGCGCGCTGATCTCGACCCATGGCTGGGGCGAGGACGGGCTGACCGAGGAGGAAATCGCCCGGTTGGATGAAACGGCAACGCATATTTCGGACACCGAACGTCGATCCATGATGGCGGAACGGGACACCACAGACCGCTATCTGGCGGCCTATCTCAGCGAACGCGTGGGCAATGAGTTCACAGGCCGGATCAGTGGTATCGCGCGGTTCGGGGCGTTCGTGAAGATGGACGAAACCGGGGCCGACGGGCTGGTGCCCGTGCGGTCCCTGGGTCGCGAGTTCTTTCATTTCGACCGCGAGGCCGGAACCCTGATGGGGTCGGATACCGGGTTGATCATCGCCATCGGCCAGCGTGTTACCGTGCGCTTGACCGAGGCAACCCCGGTGACAGGCGGGCTGGAGCTGGAACTGCTGTCCATCGACGATCAGGCCATACCGCGCGGGCGCGGCCCTGGCAAACGGGGCACGCGGCGCAAGGCGGTCAGCACCAAGCGCAAGAAAGACAAGATCAAGCGCAAGGTCGAGCGCAAACGCCGTCAAAGGTGATAGGTTAAGGCCCGCGCAATCAGCCAGCCGTGACGGGTGGCGTCGATCTGGTCGGGATGCTCGAACAGGATGGCCCTATTGCCATCGATCCGGTCCTCGCCGGGAAAGGCGGTCGTGAAGTCCCCCATCAACCGGCTTTGGCAATGCACGAACAGGGCAAATGGCGCGGACTTATGTCCACCCAACCGAATGGTTGAGCCCTTGGGGGCCAGATAGGCGGGCTGACCCCAGCGCAGAGCCTCTTGCAGCGGTTGGGCACTGGGCAGTGCGCTGGCGGTCTCAAGGATCAGATCGCGCAAGGCAAGTGCTCCGGCACGCGTGTCCGGGGGCAATGCCGCAAAGGCGGCCGCTACGGCGGGATCTTCAATCTGAGTCATGACAGGGGTACTGCCTGTTCCATCCGGTCTACGTAAGTGTTGAGCAGGTTATCCTGTTTGATGCGGCGGGTCAGCGGTGTTTCAACAGGTGTCGCACGCATTGCCGCCAGCATGGGGCCAACGCTCATATCCGCAGCGGTCGGGTGTTCTCCCAGCAGAAACGGTGACTGCCACAGATAGGCCGAGATCGCCTCAAGGTCACGCTCGACCCGGTCCAGACGTTCATTCAGGGAAAAGCGACCGATGCCCTGAGCGTTGATGCCTTTCAGGACGGATTTGCGGATTGCATTAGAGGCCGGTTTGCGGATTAGGGCTGGAATGCTGTTAAAGAACATCTCGCGCAGGATGGGCCAGACCTCATCATTGCCCCAGCGATCCAGAACGATGTGGAAATAGAGATGCTCCTCGGCCATACGGATCAAGGCGCGGGATTGCGCCTTTTCAACATCCGACAAACCCGCGTCGAAGTCGGCCCCTTGCTGTTCCAACCAATCTCGGATCAGATCGCTGTCCGGGACCAACCGCTCGGGCGTACGTAGCACAGGCAGCTTCTGGTGCGGCATCTTGCGAGGGTCCAAAATGTCGGATCGCTGCCAGGTCTGGCCGGATTTTTGCAGCATCAGCGCGGTTTTCACGCAGAATGGGCTGGCGCTGAACAAGCCGAAAGCAGATGGGTAAGTGAGAAGGGTCAGCATCAGGGGGCTCCATCATTGGGGATGGCCGGACCTTAGGCACAGCTGATGACAGTTTTTGACATTAGGGGTAAGCTAATATCCGATATGTCCCGCACCGCCCGCCTGTTCCAATTGATGCAAGCCTTACGCTCTGGCTCGTCGCCGAAAACTTCGGTTCAATTGGCGGAGGATCTTGGCGTGTCTCCTCGTACGATCCACCGCGATATCGATGCGCTGCGCGGCCTTGGCGCGGTTATCGATGGTGAGGCTGGATTCGGGTTCACCCTAATCGAAGACGCAACGCTGCCGCCGCTGGGTTTTACCGATGATGAGCTTGAGGCGCTGGTTCTGGGACTGCGCGAAGTGCAGGTGATCGGCGATCCGGCACTGGCTGACGCGGCCAGCGCCGCGTTACGCAAACTTCAAGGACGCCTGCCGCCACGACAATCCCACCGGCTGAGCCATGCAGTTCTTGCTGCAACGCGGTTCAACCGCCCCCCTGCGCCGACCATCGAAGTTGCCGATCTGCGGCAGGCCACATGGGATGAACGCACAGTCGAATTCGCATATACCGATGCCAAGGGGGATGAGACCCGCAGACGGGTGGATCCCTTGAGCATTGTGTACATGGACCGCTCGAATGTCTTGCTCAGCTGGTGCCATCTCAGGCAGGATTTTCGCGTCTTTCGCTTGGATCGCATGCGGGAAATGTCGGTGACAGATCAAAGCTTTCGCCCAAATCGCATACCAATGCTGCGCGATGTTATTGCCCAGATCCGCGCAAAGCGTGCCGCATTTGAGCGGGACGAAAACAGCTAAGACCTTTGAGAATTGCCGATTTTGCGCTATCCTTGGAGTTGAGCAGTACTCAGGAAAAAAATCGGAATGCATAAATGCATAGGTGGCGTCATGACCGCCGCATTATGGGCATCCATCGTGCAGGCGTCAGCGGCAGAAGACGCCCCCAGGCCCGAGATTCGGCCTGTGGGTGGAGAAATTCAATTGGCATCGGCGGATGTTACAACATCCCTGCGACCGGTGCCCCGGCCCACGGTTGAGGTCGTACGAGCGTCCTCGGCAGGAAACGCCCGGTTTCAGGCCTGGCTTGGGGCGTTTGAAGACCGGGCGCGGGCTCAGGGTATCTCACAATCTACGCTGGGCCACGCCTTGGCGGACCTGTCCTATGATCTGGACGTTATCAAGCGGGATCGCAATCAGGCTGAATTCTCAAAGCCGATTTGGGAATATCTGGACAGTGCCGTCTCGGATACACGCATCGCAAATGGGCGCGCGGCGCTGGATCGGCACCAAAAGGTCCTAAAGCGGATTGAGTCGCAATACGGCGTCGAGAAGGAGGTCGTGACAGCGATCTGGGGGCTCGAGACATCGTTTGGCACCTATCGGGGCAGTAACCCGACGATCCGGTCGTTGGCTACATTGGCGTTCGATGCGCGCCGTGCGTCCTTCTTTGAGACCCAGCTGATCGCGGCTTTACAGATCATTCAGGCGGGCGATGTCAGCGCGGGCCGGATGATCGGCAGTTGGGCCGGGGCGATGGGGCATACGCAGTTCATGCCGACCTCTTACCTAGATCATGCGGTCGATTTCGACGGCGATGGGCGGCGCGATATCTGGTCGGATGATCCGACCGACGCGCTGGCCTCGGCGGCGGCCTATCTGGCTCGGCACGGCTGGACCAAGGGGCAGCCATGGGGTGTCGAAGTGCGCCTGCCCGATGGGTTTGACTATGCCACCGCCAAACGGGATTACACCTTGATGCCGTCGGAGTGGGCGAAACTAGGTGTGGTTGGACGCGATGGTGAACCTGTCGCTGATCACGGGCAGGCCGCGATCCTTCTGCCCGCTGGCGGGCAGGGCGTTGCGCTGATGATCTTCGATAATTTCAGCGTGATTGAGAGCTATAACGGCGCAGATGCCTATGTCATCGGCATTGGTCACCTGTCCGACCGCCTGGCAGGCCGCGCACCGTTTCAGGCCCCTTGGCCGCGCGGCGACCGGGTGCTGAGCTTTACCGAGAAGAAGGAGCTACAAACCCGACTGACCAAAGCTGGATTTGATACGCAAGGCGTCGACGGGCGTACCGGACCGAACACGATCGACGCTGTACGGGCTTATCAATTGGCGCAGGGATTGGTGCCGGATGGGTATCCGACTTTGAAGCTGTTGGAGCGGCTGCGGTGATTGAGTGGTAGGCTGCTGAGAGCATTTGGGTCCACTAGGCGGACAAAGCTGTTGTTTTGCCCAAAGAAAACTAGGCCGTCTTAGCTTAACTTGTACTCACAACTCTCATCCGTCAGGACAAACGGTTCTATCAGCACCAGGGCGTACAGAAGATTTCCTGCAAGATGTTATCATCTATCACCATGACCGGATTATTCAGCTCGGAAAATTCGGATCCCTCCAGAATGTTCACTTCATAGCTGACCCAGTCACCATCGGCTTTGGGTTGTTTGATTTCGGCGATCAGAACAACCTGCTTTCCTTCGCTCTCTCCGGTTATCGCGGCATTCGGCGGGTCTGCCTCAAAGCTGTCCTGCCCAGTGCTCCATGCCTTTAGAAAATCAGTGCGACTGATCTGTCCCGCAGCACGGTAAGGCCGATCCGCAAAAACGGGTACATCGGGACTAACTCCGTGCAAGGTCATGGTACCGTCGGATAGCGTGGCGCGATCAGCGGTTTCAATGAACAGATAACTCTCAGGCTTTGATGTGTCGTCAGACGATTGCGCCATCGCGATCGATGCCATGGCACCCAACACAGCCACTGCTCCAAAGAGTTTCGCTGACATTTTCATTTCATTCTCCCGGCGTTTTGAAATTTTTATATTCGATAAAGGTGCCTACACCTTAAAAACGTGTGTGTTTTTGAGGGATGGTGGCATGACTTGCTCGGGTCCTTAAAACCACTATCGGCCTGATTTCTTGATTGCCGCCGTCGCTTGCGCGTCCGACCACTGCACTGCCTAAGGCAGATTTAACTAGTTGCTGCAGTCCTGGCCCCAGGAAGCCCAACACTGAAGGGTATAGTATACCGAATCGACTACCAAAGAGACGTTCTCGAGGTGCGTGACATCAGTTCCATTCAGCGTCTCATAGTCAAACTGCAGATTTCCATCCTCCAGTTTGGGATTGCTGATAGTGACGATTAACCCAACCTGTGAGCCTTCGTTCTTTCCTGTCAAAGCCGCGTTGGGCGGATCAGATTCAAAACTGTTCGGGCCGGCACCCCAGTTTTTGACAATCGACTCGACCGGCATTTTCATCGCGTCGCGATATGGGCGATCCGTGAAGAGTACAATCTGATCATCAATTCCCTTGAGCATCAGCTTGCCATTTTCGAGCGAAGCAGTATCCGCAACTTCCATAAAGAGCCAACTTTTCGGTTCTTCGGCAGCTGCTGCAGACGCAAAAGCAACAAGGCTTGCGAGAAGTCCCTTTTTGAGTAAGTCAAACTTCACAATAATCTCCTTCAACGAGGTCTCGGTCATCGTAGAAACAACTTTGGGTTAGAAGAACTATGGTGCCGAATGTTCAATGTCTGCAAGTTAAGATGGGTTTATCTGCAGACACCTGAGCATTTTTTCGGCATCTGCGCCAATTGTCGGGCGTTTCAGCCAAGTTGCGAAAAAGAAGGCTAAGGGCTTAATGACGACGATGCCATCGGACTAGGTTCCAAAGAAAAGGCGGCCGGAATGGCCGCCTTTTCCGAACATAGTACCATCCGACTTAAGACGCCGACTTCATCAACCCTTGCGCGAGAATCTCTGCCTGCGCCTCATCCAGCGATTTGTGGATGCGTAGGAACATCTCGTCGATATCCGCCGGAGTCAGGACAAGTGGTGGAGAAATGATCATCCGGTCGCCCACATGGCGCATGATCAGGTTGTTGGCAAAGCAACGGTCGCGGCAGATATACCCCACGGTGCCGGGGGCCGAGGCGAATTTGGCGCGGCTGGCCTTGTCGGGCGTCAGTGCGATCGAGGCCATCATGCCGACGATCTTGGCCTCACCCACCAGCGGATGATCGGCCAGAGCCTCCCATTTTTTCTTCAGATACGGCGCGGCGACGTCGCGGACGTGCTCGACGATCTTTTCCTCTTCGAGGATGCGTAGGTTCTCCAGCGCCACCGCTGCCGCCACCGGATGACCGGAATATGTGTAGCCGTGATTGAACTCGGTTCCGCCAATCACCTCGGCGATCTCATCGTTGACGATGGACCCGCCGATGGGCGCAT
Organism: Ruegeria sp. AH12; assembly: GCF_056541465.1. Taxonomy (NCBI): domain Bacteria; kingdom Pseudomonadati; phylum Pseudomonadota; class Alphaproteobacteria; order Rhodobacterales; family Roseobacteraceae; genus Ruegeria; species Ruegeria sp. AH12. The sequence goes on from NZ_JBQFYL010000010.1 coordinate 39,817, forward strand.
AACCCGAGCTGAGGCCCTTGGCGATGGTCATGATATGGGGCTTGATCCCGACGGTTTGCGACCCGAACCAGTTACCGGTACGACCAAAGCCACAGATCACTTCATCGGCGATCAACAGGATATCGTATTTGTCGCAAATGCGCTGAACCTCGGGCCAATAGGTGTCTGGCGCGACAATGACCCCGCCAGCGCCTTGCACGGGTTCAGCAATAAAGGCGGCGACGCGGTTTTCACCCAGCTCCAGAATGGCCTTTTCCAACTCACGCGCACGGGCCAGGCCAAAGTCTTCGGGCGTCATGTCGCCACCTTCGGCCCACCAATTCGGCTGGTTGATATGGTGGATATTCGGGATCGGAATACCGCCCTGTGCGTGCATTCCGGCCATACCACCCAGCGAGGCAGACCCCACGGAGGATCCGTGATAGGCGTTATGGCGGCTGATGATGATGTTCTTGTCGGGCTGGCCTTTTTCGGCCCAATAGGTGCGCACCAGACGGATGTTGGTGTCGTTCGCCTCCGAACCTCCGGCGGCAAAGAAGACGTGGTTCAGATCACCCGGTGCCAGCTCGGCAATCTTGGCCGCCAAGGCAATGGCGGGCACGTGGGTCGTTTTGAAAAACGTGTTATAATAGGGAAGCTCGCGCATCTGACGCGCGGCGACGTCGGCCAGTTCGTCGCGCCCGTAGCCGATGTTCACGCACCACAGACCGGCCATCGCGTCGAGGATCTCTTCTCCCTCACTATCAGTCAGGTAGACGCCTTTGGCGCGGGTGATGACACGCGCACCCTCCTGCCCCAATGCACCATTGGCTGAGAATGGGTGAAGGTGATGGGCCGCATCCAGGGCCTGCAACTCAGCGGTGGGCATGTGGTTGGTAATGGTGGACATCCTGAAACCTCCTCAAGCAGTTGCACGCCACAATATGATCAAATTTTTTGCTGTCAATCGAATCACGTGATTCAGGCTGAAGCCAGAGCGCCGATCATTAGCTCCATCCCTTGCTCAACATCCTGTGCAGTGGCCAGAGCGGCTTTGTTGGCATCTCCTTCGCGAAGCGCTGCGATGATGTCTTTGTGCCGGTCAGGCATGCTTTGCGTACCGAATCGCCCGCTGACAACCCGCAGCGATGGGCCGAATCTGAGCCATAGCCGCTCGGCCAGGTCACGCAGAATCGGGGCTTGGGCATGGGCGTAAAGCGCTTTGTGAAAAGCATGGTTCAAGCGAAGATAGCCGTTGATGTCGCCGTCTTCGATCATACTGTCGAGACGCTGGTCAATTCGCTCCAGCTCATCAATATCAGCGGGGCTTAGATTGGGAGTCGCACGTCTTGAAAGTTCTGATTCTATTGAACTTCTGGCGAATTTCATCTGGTCAATATCCGAATCAGAAATCAGTGGAACACTGACACGTCGATTCCCCTGAAACACCAATGCCCCATCAGATATCAGCCTGCGAATCGCTTCGCGCACTGGTGTCATTCCAACATCCAATGCATCGGCCAAACCCTGAATTGTGACCGGTTGCCCCGGAACCAAATCGCCAAACAGGATTTGCGATTTGAGTGTGTGGTAGACCTGTTCATGCACGGGGCTTTTGGTGTCGCTCATCTGTACTGTATTTGCCTTATTTTTGATCAAATCCAATGGGCTGGTTCCAGTTTCGCTACCTGCGGCTTGCGGGGTCAGACCCTTCGTGGAACCATAGTCGGTACCATCGAAAAACGCAAAACTTGATCAAATCTGAAAAACCGGGAAAATACCCGGACATTTGCAGGGAGAAAAAAATGACAATCAAAACGCTGACGCTGACAGCGGTCATCGCATTGGGGACTTCGGCAGCCTTTGCCGAAGAGGTGCGTGTTTACAACTGGTCCGACTATATTGACGAGGACCTGCTGGCGAAGTTCGAAGAAGAGACCGGCCTGACGCTGATCTATGACGTATTCGACAGCAACGAGGTTCTGGAAACAAAGATGCTGGCCGGCGGGTCAGGTTATGACGTCGTGGTGCCGTCGGGCACATTCCTTCAACGCCAGATTCAGGCTGGTGCGTTTCAGGAACTGGATGCTGCCAAACTGGCCAATTCCGGCAATCTGTGGGACGTGATTCAGAACCGCACTGCCGGATACGATCCGAACAACGCCTATTCCATCAACTACATGTGGGGGACGACCGGCATCGGTGTGAATGTTGGCAAGGTCAAAGAAGCTTTGGGCGACGATGTAGCTCTGAACAGCATGGACCTTGTCCTGAAACCCGAAAATATGGAAAAACTGGCTTCGTGCGGTGTGCATTTCCTGGACGCACCAGCGGAAATGATACCGATGACGTTACAATATCTGGGTGAGGATCCTGACAGCCATGATCCGGATGTCATCGCCAAGACAGAAGAAGTGCTGACCGCGGTGCGCCCATACATTCAGAAATTCCACAGCTCGGAATACATCAATGCGCTGGCCAATGGCGATATCTGTGTGGCCGTCGGCTGGTCGGGTGACATCCTTCAGGCGCGGGACCGCGCGGCCGAGGCTGATAATGGGGTCGAGATTGAGTACCATCCGTTTGCCGAAGGGTCGCTGATGTGGTTCGACCAGATGGCTATTCCTGCGGATGCGCCCAATCCTGAGGGCGCGCACAAGTTCCTGGACTTCATCCTGGATGCCAAAAACATGGCCGCGGCGTCGAACTATGTGTACTACGCCAACGGAAACAAGGCTTCGCAGGAGTTTCTGGAGGAAGACGTGATCGGTGATCCGGCGATCTATCCGGATGATGCGACGATGCAAAACCTCTACATCACGACGCCTTATCCCTCTAAGACACAGCGGGTCGTGACCCGTCTTTGGACGAAGATCAAGTCAGGCACCTGATATTGCGGCGCGGGGCGAAACAACGCCCCGCGTTTTTCTTTGCCGTACAGAAATACGGGGGCCGGTTTGAACGCTGATGTCTTTGCGCCGTGGGATGATCCACAGGCGAAACCACTGATCCAGTTCCAGAATGTCACCAAACGGTTCGGGGGCTTCACCGCCATCGACAACCTGTCGCTGGACATTTTCGAACGCGAATTCTTTGCTCTGCTCGGCCCCTCGGGCTGTGGCAAGACCACGATGATGCGGATGCTGGCTGGATTTGAGACCCCGACTGAGGGGCATATCATGCTGGGCGGGCAGGACATTGATCCGATCCCACCGAACAAGCGGGCGGTGAACATGATGTTCCAATCATACGCGCTGTTCCCGCATCTCAGCATTTGGGACAACATCGCCTTTGGTCTGCGACGGGACAACATGCCCAAGCACGATCTTGAGGACCGGGTCGAAGAAATGTTGCGCCTGACACGGCTGGAACAATTCGCCCGCCGCAAGCCGCACCAGATTTCAGGTGGGCAAAGGCAGCGGGTCGCATTGGCACGGTCACTGGCGAAGGCTCCGAAGCTGTTGCTGCTGGACGAGCCCCTTGGCGCGCTGGACAAGAAACTGCGACAGGACACGCAGTTCGAACTGATGGATATTCAGGAGAAGACCGGCACCACCTTTGTGATTGTCACCCACGATCAGGAAGAGGCGATGACCGTTGCCAGCCGTGTGGCGGTGATGGATCAAGGCAAACTAATGCAGGTCGCCACACCGGATCGTATCTATGAAAACCCAAACTCGGTCTATGTCGCCGACTTCATCGGAGATGTGAACATCATCGAAGGCCGTGCAACATCGACAGGGGATGAGACCTATCGGATCGAATGGGCCGAAGGACAGGCACCCCTGACTGCGACATCGGGCACTGAACTTTCGAATGGTCAATCCTGCCATCTCGCGATCCGACCCGAAAAGGTAACAATCTCGACCGATCGCCCGGCTGAGGCAATCAACGCGGTGCAGGGCAAAGTGCTGGACATTGCCTATCTTGGTAACCTCTCGACCTATCACGTGGAACTGTCGAACGGCACGATCATCAAGGCGCAATCTGCCAACACGCGCCGTATCTCGCGCCGATCCTTTACTTGGGAAGACCCGGTCTGGCTGTCGTGGACAGCAACGGCTGCGGTTTTGCTGGCGAACTGATGCGCCGTGCCTTGCTGATTGCTGTACCCTATGTCTGGCTGCTGGCGCTGTTCATGGTGCCGTTCTTCATTGTGTTGAAGATTTCGCTGTCCGACACCGAACTTGCGATCCCGCCCTATACGCCGACGCTGGACCTGTCACAGGGTTGGGCTGGCATCCGAGATTTCTTCAGCCAGCTGGATTTCGAGAATTTCGTCTGGCTGACCGAGGATGACCTGTATTGGAAAGCGTACCTGTCCAGCGTCAAAATCGCCCTGATTTCGACGGTTCTGACGTTGCTGGTGGGCTATCCGATCGCCTATGGCATGGCCCGCGCGCCCGAAGAATGGCGGCCAACACTGATGATGCTGGTGATCCTGCCGTTCTGGACCTCATTCCTGATCCGCGTCTATGCATGGATGGGCATCCTGTCGAACGAGGGCTATCTGAACCAGTTGCTTCTGTGGACGGGTATTATCTCCACTCCGCTGACCATTCTGAACACCAATACGGCGGTCTATATTGGCATCGTCTACACCTATCTGCCTTTCATGATCCTGCCGATTTACTCGGCGCTGGAGCGAATGGACGAATCCCTGATTGAGGCTGCCGAAGATCTTGGATGTTCCCGCATACAAGCCTTCTGGCTGGTCACCATCCCCTTGTCGCGCCCCGGTATCATCGCAGGCTGTTTCCTTGTGATGATCCCGGTAATTGGTGAGTTCGTGATTCCGTCGCTTCTCGGTGGATCAGGCACGCTGATGATCGGAAAGGTGCTGTGGGAGGAGTTCTTCTCGAACCGTGACTGGCCCGTGGCTAGCGCCGTGGCCGTGGTTCTGCTGTTGATCCTTGTGATCCCGATTGTGCTGTTCCAGCGCAACCAGCAAAAACAGACGGAGGCCGAGCAATGAGCAGGCTAAGCTGGTTCAATGCCGTCTCGTTAACGTTGGGGTTTGCCTTCCTGTACATCCCGATGATCATACTGATCATCTTCAGCTTCAACGAAAGCAAACTGGTCACGGTCTGGGCGGGTTTCTCGACCAAATGGTACGGCGAACTGGTCCAAAACGAGGCGTTTCTGGACGCTGCTTGGGTTACCGTCCGGGTTGCGGTGTTTTCGTCGACATTGGCGACGATACTTGGCACCGCTGCGGCCTATGTGCTGGTGCGTGGGGGCCGTTTCTTTGGGCGAACCCTGTTTTCGGGCATGATCTATGCACCGCTGGTGATGCCCGAGGTGATTACCGGCCTCTCGCTGCTGTTGCTGTTCATCGGGATTGGTTTGGACCGGGGTATTCTGACCATCGTGCTGGCGCACACGACATTCTCAATGTGCTTTGTATCCGTTGTGGTCTCATCTCGCCTTGTGACATTTGATCAGTCTTTGGAAGAGGCCGCGCTGGATTTGGGCTGTTCCCCCGCGCAGGCGTTTCGCCTTGTGACCTTGCCGATCATCGCTCCAGCCGTGATCTCGGGCTGGTTGCTGGCCTTTACCCTGTCGTTGGACGATCTGGTGATTGCGTCGTTCACCTCTGGCCCATCGGCGACGACCTTGCCGATCAAGATTTTCTCAGCGGTCCGGCTTGGGGTTAGTCCGGAAATAAACGCGCTTTCAACTATCATGATTGCGGTGGTCACGGTGGGGGTCATCACCGCGTCGCTGGTCACCAAACGTGCGATGATGCGGCAGCGGCAGGATGAAATGGCCGCTGCCCGCGCCGAATGAAACGCATCTATCCCGCCTACACCTACGGCCCCGGTCCACGGGATGGGTGTTGGTGGGATGAGACCTGCCCCAGCCCTGAGTGGCCGGAACTGAACGGTGATCAGAGAGTAGACGTCGCCATCATCGGCGGTGGTTTCACTGGAACATCTGCCGCGTTGCACCTTGCCAAAGCGGGGGCTTCGGTCGCCGTGCTTGAAGCGGAAACCCCAGGTTGGGGCGCATCGGGGCGCAATGGCGGTTTCTGTTGTCTGGGCGGATCGAAACTGAGCCATAGCGCCTTAGCGCGCCGCTTTGGGCAGGACGGTGCCGCCGCTTATGAACAAGCAGAACATGATGCCGTCGCGTTAGTGGTCGCCTTGCTTGAGGAGAATCAGATCGCGGCTGATACGCATTCAGTTGGTGAGACCCAGCTGGCGCATTCGTCGCGCGCGATGGCGAAACTGCGTCGTTCCGCAGACCAAAACGGCACCTTGCACGAGCAAGAGGATTTGCCGGGGTTGGGCCTGAATGGCCCGTTTTTTGGCGGGTACACGACTCCGGTCGGGTTTGGATTGAACCCTCGGAAATACCTATTTGGGCTTGCTCAATCCGCAGCCGAATTGGGGGCGGTGTTTTATCAGAACAGCCCTGTGCGAAAGGTCGAAAAAACCTCGTCGGGTTTTGAGCTTGAGATGCCCGAGGGACGGGTGCGGGCCGATCAGGTGCTGATCTGCACAAACGGGTATTCCAGCGAGGATATCCCGGCCTGGATGTCAGGCCGATACATGCCTGCGCAATCGACGGTTCTGGTCACACGGCCCCTGACCCAAGCGGAAAAGGCGGGGCAGGGCTGGACCTCGGACCAGATGTGTTACGATACGCGGCATCTTCTGCACTATTTTCGTCTGATGCCGGATGGGCGGTTTCTGTTTGGAATGAGAGGGGGGCTGCGATCTTCCGAGGCGTCCGAGAAGGCGATCCGGGACTTGGTGCAGCGGGATTTCAGAGGGATGTTCCCGGCATGGTCCGAGGTTGAGATCACCCATATCTGGTCGGGTATGGTGTGCCTTTCCCGTTCGCTGTTGCCCTATGCAGGGACCGTTCCGGGATATCCCGGAATGTTCGCGGGGTTTGCGTTTCATGGCAATGGCGTTGCGATGGGCAGCTATTGCGGCCGTGCGTTGGCGCGATTGGCTTTGGGGCAGGCGACGGGTCTACCACACCCGATGACGCAAACGCCCGCTCGGTTCCCGTTGGGGCGCATGCGGCGCGCGCTGTTGCCGCCCGCCTATGCGGCAATGGCGGTTGCTGATTGGTGATGTGCAGCTAACGCAACGCCTCAACTTCAAGCTGAAACCCGCGCTCATAGTCCGGGGCACCATTTTCCATCCGCCACAGGCAATAGGCGGCCATGCGCCAGGCGAACCACGGTCGAAGCTGTTCGTATCGAGACAGGACGTCGGGGTCTCCATAAGCGCTTAAAAAGCGGTTTTCCTGATCTCCCTCCAAAGGCCCACCCCGATAGAGCAGTTGCATCGCCGGGGATAGAAACATTGCCAGGTCTTCGCACGGGTCGCCCAATGCCGGGCATTGCCAGTCAATCAGCGTCAACCCAGATGCAGCGACCAGAATATTGCCGGGCACCGGGTCGCCGTGGATCAGGCATAGTTTTGCTGTTGGTGCGACTGCGTGATTTGGTCTAAGGCTCAGCAGTTTGTCGCGGGTTTCGGGGGCACAAAGGTCCAGGATGTCTTGCCCATGTCCGGCAAGATCGGCACTCCCGTTACAGCCCGCTGGCGCTGTTACTCTGACCGCTGATTGATGCAGTCGCCGGAGCAACCATGCGACGGGCGCTGGATCATCGTCCCAAGGGGCGCCGGGCGCATGATCGTACAGAACCCAATGATCCGCATGATAGCCACCCGCAGCGCATAGGCGCGGTACGAATCCCGTAGGTTCCAATGCGGTAAGGCATCGTGCCTCTAGCGCGGCGTCGTTGCGAAACAGCGGGTTTTGCAACGACGAACCATACAGTTTCAGAACGCGGTCGCCGTCTCCGCCCAGAACCTTCCAGACCTGATTGGTCCGCCCGCCGTAAAGCGTTTCGAAACGCGCATCGTTTTGCACCAGCTTTTGGTCGGAAAGCTGGTGCACAAGATCGGTCGGAGGGGCGGAAAAGTTTGGCAGGGTCAAAACCAGTTCTAGGGGCGAATCGCGATCCGCCTAGGTTTGGCCTGCGCTTCTGATCAGATCAAGCGCCTGATCGAACCCCGCTCACCTGATGTGTGGGAACAATCTGCCCGCCTTCGAGGGTCAGCAAGATCGAATCCGTGCCAATCTGCGCTTCAACAACCCGGCCGTATGAGGCGACAGGTGTTTCAGACAAACGCTCTCCATCCTGATAGCTGCTGAGGGTTGCGGTGTAGTTCCCCGGCGGCAGCGGGTCGCCATCAGAATCGGTTCCGGCCCAGGTAAATTCGGTCTGATCAAGCGGGACATCCGAGGTGGAAACCACTTCTCCATCAGCGTCCCGCACGGTCAGCGTAGCTTGATCCGCAGCTTCATGTGGAGCCGCAAACAGCGTCACCGGCTGACTATCGAAGCTGAACCCGGATGTTGACCGGACGTCCATGCCGACCCAATTCGCCAGTTCGCCCAGGTTCAGGCTGCCCATGCTGGAGGTGAGTGACGCCAGTAGATCGTTGGTCTGAACTTGCTGTTCCACCATCGAAAACTGCGCAAGTTGCGAGGCGTATTCGGCTGAATCCATCGGGTCCAGCGGATCCTGATTCTGGGCTTGCGTCGTCATCATCAACAGAAAGGTTTCGAAATCCGAGGCGATTGCACTGGTCTTTGACCCCGAGGTTGCTTGTGATTGAACCGATGTCTGAGCGGCCTGTGTTGGATTGATCATGTTTAAAGCCTCATATCAATGCCCCGGCCCAGGGCAAGTTTCTTGGGAAACGGGGTTGCCTGCGCGCTCTGGTCCTCGGGCGTCAGGTCGAAGTTGTTCGCGGTTTGGTGATCAAGCGGATTTTGCTGCGAATCCGAGGAACTCCCGAGATCAAATGACAGGTCGCCATAACCCAGTTTCTGAAACTCTTCGGACAGCACCGCGATATGGCGGCGCATCAGGTCCAGTGTCTCGGGCCGTTCTGTGGCGATTGTCATGTGAAACCCGTCCTCGCGACCATTCAGAATAATGGAAACGCGCCCCAACTCCTCGGGGTTCAGAGCAATCTCGATTGCGCCGGAGCCAGCCCGCGCCTGTATGGCTGCGGCCATCTGGCCCGCGATTGCCCGCGCAACCTCAGCTCGCGCCGCCTGTGCAGGCGCGCTGAGCGGTGCCGCCGAATCGCGGGTTGATTGCAAAACAGGCTCCTCACCCAAGGCAGCAACAGGTTCGGCGATATCGACTTTAGCAGCCTGTTCTGCGTCACGCTGCTGGGCAGTGGCCGTCAATCGCAATTGCGCGGCGCTGATACCGACTGCCCCAGTGGGCACGGCTTGTGCTGGCTTCTGCGGTTGCACGGCGGTGGGAGCCGTATCCGGGGCTTTGTCAGCAGGCACCGCATCGACCTGTACGGACATGTCTTTTGCTTGCGTTGTAGCGGTGTGTATCGCGATCACACTGGTGTCGGGACGATTGGCCACATCCTTTTGAGCCACGAGGGTTTCCCCTTGTGGCTTTGAGTGAACTTGCTGCAGTGGGTCTGCAGGCTCGATTGGTGATTTGGGCATCGAACTATGTGTCGATTCTGGCGGCATATCCGCCCCGCCTCGTCCTTGCTGTGCTATAACCTCATCCCCAGGCTGCGCTTGTGTTGGCGTGACTGTGAATGCTGTTTGCCCCACCTCGACAGGGTTTTGAGTTCCGAGACGCGGGGTCGGGTCAGATGCGGCGACATCCAACCCCGGAGGATCACCTTTGACCGGGGGGATATCGGTTTCGGCCGCCATTGGGGCATCTTGATCCTTTGGCAGATCTTCGGACGAGATTTCCAGCTCAGGTGGCGCGTCCTGTTCATCAAGAATATCCTGAAACTGGCTCCCGGCTTTGTTATGGCGCGCTTTCTCTGAGCCCGCCTCGGGTTTGACGGTCGAGGTTGTGGCAGCTGTCATCAGTGTAAGCGGGTTGGGCATTTTGCTCCGGGCTCCGTCATGTCTGATCAGAAATCTGCCCGCAGGAAGTTACGTTTATTTTAACCGCTTTCATCTTTGATCGAGAAAGTTCGATGTAAATTTCGGAGAAAGCGATGAAGGTCACGGCACTGCCCCAACCGGTTCAAACCAACGCAGATAAGCTGCAGGCCGCGGCGGTCGAGCTTGAGGCGACATTTCTGGCTGAGATGCTGAAATCCGCAGGGCTGGGTGAATCGCGCGATTCCTTCGGCGGCGGCGCAGGTGAGGATCAGTTTTCATCTTTCCTTGTCCAGCATCAGGCCCAGCAATTGGCCCAGTCGGGCGGCGTCGGTCTGTCCGAAATTCTGTTCAATTCAATGATGGAGAAATTCAATGACGGCTGAACCAAGCATGACGCTCATTAAATCTTTGGAAGAGATTCTGGATCTTGAACGCACGGCGTTGGTGGATGGCGATCTGGACCGCCTGACGCATATGGTGCCGGAAAAAGAGAAACTGATCGGCGCGATCAATGATCTGCAGGTGCGCGACAGTGCCGATCTGATTCGGGTTCAGCAGAAGGTCGAACGTAACCAGGCTTTGTTAAACAGCGCAGCAGATGGCATCCGCGCCGTTGCCGCCCGCATGGCCGAACTGCGCCGCGTACGGCAGGAGTTCAGCATCTATGGGGCCGACGGGCAACGCAGCGGTTTTGCAGTTCGCAGCCACGCAAAGCTCGAAAAACGGGCTTAGTGCCGTGTTGATTCAAATCTGAAGTTTCGGGGTCGGGCATCTTAGCACTCCGTTAGGGGATCAGCGCCAAAAGTGTCCCTGCACCTGAAATCAGCAGGTGGCGCGAATGGCCACAGGGCGCATCGCACGGGTCAGAAAGACAGCCAAGCCTGCAGTTCTCTGTGGGATGAACATGGGCGCAAATCGCCCGAAGTGAAAGGATGACAGCAATGTCCAGCATTCTGACAAACAATGGCGCAATGGTTGCGCTGCAGACCCTGAAGTCGGTCAACAAAAACCTGGCGATGACGCAGAACGCTATTTCAACAGGCAAGGACGTCGCAACTGCCAAGGATAACTCGGCGGTCTGGGCGATTTCGAAAGTGATGGAGTCGGACGTCAAAGGCTTCAATGCGATTAAAGACAGCCTTGCATTGGGTGAGTCTACTGTGGCGGTTGCGCGGAACGCATCTGAAACTGTGACCGACCTTCTGACCCAGATGAAAGGCAAGATCGTCGCCGCGCAGGAAGGAAACGTCGATCGGGCCAAGATCAATGATGACGTGACAGCGCTGCGGGATCAAATTGCATCGGTTGTTGGCGCCGCACAGTTCAATGGCTTGAACCTTGTGGATGGTTCTGCGGGTACCGTTTCGATCCTGTCTTCGCTGGACCGTGATGGCACCGGCGCTGTCAACTCGGCGTCTATCTCGGTCGCCAGCCAGGATCTGTCCATCGGTGGGTATACTGCCAAAGGTGTGCTTGCAGGTTCGGATGGTGCGACCACCGATAACGATGTGGCTGGGTTCACCATGGACCGCACAGCCGGCACCGGTGACATCTTGATCGACAGTTCCACTGACAACTTCGAAGTTGGCGACCGGGTCTCGATTCGGGTTGGCGATCAAGAGGTGTCCTACACCATCCAGGACAGCGACCTCGATCCTTCTGGCACGTATGACGAGAACTATACCGACGCATTGGTGGCGGTTGGCCTGAAGAACGAGATTGATGCGCTTGGCATCACCGGACTGGCGGTCGACTACGACTCGTCGAGCGCTCCGAATACACTGTCCTTCGCAACAGGTACGGCGGCTGCCGGGGCTGACGCGGATCAGGATATCTCGGTATCTGCTCAGTTCTCAAATGCCGGTTCGGGTGGTCTGGGTGCGCTTAGCTCGATTGACGTATCCACCGATGCAGGTGCCGCTGCTGCACTTGGCACGATTGAATCGCTGATCGACACGTCGATTGACGCAGCTGCTGCTTTTGGTTCGGCCCAGGGCCGGATCGAGACCCAGCAGGACTTTGTGTCGAAGCTGACCGACTCATTCAAATCCGGCATCGGCGCGATGGTTGATGCGGATATGGAGGAAACCTCGGCTCGTCTGCAGGCGTTGCAGGTGCAGCAGCAGCTGGCAACTCAGTCGCTGTCGATTGCCAACCAGGCACCGCAGTCGATCCTGTCGCTGTTCCGCTAATCCCGGAGCTTGGCCGGGGCGCGGACTTCGCGCCCCGGTTCTGACCGCCTGAAGACGGCCAATTGGAAGGATTTCAAGTGACCCCGCAAATGCTTGCTCACAATGCTTATGCGCAAACTGCCGCTCCTGTTCGTACACCACGAGACACTGAATTCGAGGCGATCTCGAAAATCACACGCCGCCTGAAAGCGGCCGCAGCCAGCAAGACAACTGATTTCGCCGCCTTCGTGCAGGCAGTACATGAAAACCGTCGCTTGTGGACGGTTCTGGCGACGGGCGTTTCAGATTCCGACAACGCCTTGCCCAATGAACTACGCGCGCGGATATTCTATCTGGCAGAATTCACGGAACACCATAGCAGTCAGGTCCTTGGCAACAACGCCACCGTGGAACCATTGTTGGAGATCAATACGGCGGTCTTGCGCGGCCTGCGTCAGGGTGGGGCGGCATAATGGGGGGGCTGGTTTTGAAACTCGCCCCGAAAGAGAGGGTTCTGATAAACGGTGTTGTGATTGAAAATGGAGACCGTCGCAGCCGGTTCTCGATCATGACGCCTCAGGCCAATGTTCTGCGGCTGCGAGACGCGATACACCCCGATGAGGTTAACACCCCTGTCCGGCGCGTGTGTTATGCCGCACAACTTGTTCTGTCAGGGGATATGGACCCTGTTGAAGCGCGCCAGCAATTGCTGCGCCGGGTCGAGGAATTGAGCCAGGTTTTCACAGATTCCGACAGCCGTCGTGTGCTGGGCGAGGCCACGGATGCATTGGTAGGCGAGCAGTACTACAAATGCCTCAAATCCCTTCGTTCACTCTTGCCGCGAGAAGAGCGTTTGATGGCTTATCAGCAATGACATTCCAACCCGTCATACCCACGGGTGGATTGGTCGGATGGCGCTTCCTCCAGCGAACGTACGACTCGCAGTTTCAGGCTTTTTCGAGCTCGAATATCAACGAGCGCGAGAATCGCTACTTCCTGGAAAACATCGGCAAGATTGAAACGGCCGAGCAGCTGGTTTCGGATCGGCGTCTGTTGCAGGTCGCGCTGGGGGCCTTTGGTCTGGAAGGCGATCTGGACAATCGGTTTTTCGTCCGAAAGATTCTGGAAGACGGGACCAGTGCGGATGATGCCTTGTCCAATCGTTTGGCCGACAAAAGGTACCGGGAGTTTTCGGACGCGTTTGGGTTCGGGCCCGGTCAGATTCGGCGAACCGGCTTTGCGTTTTTGATGGAACAGGTTGCTCAGGACAACATGACGGCCCGGTTCGAGATTTCGGTTGGTGAATCGGATGAGACGATGCGGATCGCCCTGTATGCTCAACATGCGCTGACCGAACTGGCGCAGGAGAACGTCAGCGTTGACACCAAATGGTTCGATCTGATGGGTCGGCCTCCGCTGCGCAGCATGATGGAAACGGCGCTGGGGTTGCCCTCGTCGTTTGGGCAGCTGGATATCGACAAGCAGTTGGTCGAATTCAAGGACAGGCTGCTTCGGTTGACCGGGTCTGATGATCTGGCGCAATTCACCGACGAAGACGCGGCAACGAGATTGACCGACACCTATCTAGCGCGCAGTCAGATCGCACAGTTGCAGAGCACTATCTCGCCAGCACAGACTGCGCTTGTCTTGCTGGGGGCAGTGTAGGCAGAGGTTGGTACTCGACCACTAGAACTTTCACGTGTGCCACTCCGAGGGTTGGCCAATGCTGTGTGAGTAGGCGAACCGCTCTTGCGACGAAGAAACTGCTGTCGGGCTTACTAAGAATTCAGTATCTCATCCGCGGATGTGCGCAGGGCGTAAGAGTTAACAGGCTTTGATACATTATGCAGGGCAACTTCACCCAAGGGCTGCGCATGGGCACAGGCAGGGGCGATGTCTTCGGACACAACAATGCGATGGCCAACCGTTTTGCCAAACTCACCTAGTCGTGCTGCCACATTTGCCGCGTGGCCGATGACCGTAAAATCCAGCCTCTCGCGCGATCCGACATTGCCATAAGTCACGCGCCCATAGGCCAGCCCGATTGAACAATCGCAGTGAATATCGGTGCCCGATTGCCGCAACTCGCCCAACCGTTCCACGATGTTAATCGCCGTGCGCTGTGCACTTTCGCGCGCGAGGTCTGGGTCATCCAAGGCCGGGAAAACCGCAAGCACAGCATCGCCGATGAACTTCAGCACCTCGCCACCGTTCTCGTGCACGATTTCCGAGACAGTTTCGAAAAACTCATTCAAGAGATTGATATAGGCTTCACGACCCAGCTGTTCCTCCAGACTGGTAGAGTTGCGCAAGTCACAAAACATGATCGCGGCGTCGATCTCATCGCCGTCACCACGCCGGATTTCACCGCCCAGAACCCGCGCGCCTGACCGTTTGCCGACATATGTCTCCAACAGCACCTGCGCATTTTCGCGTTGCATGAACACTTCGTAATAGCGCGCGATGACCGATGAGCATTCGAATACCAGCCCCAGGTTTTCGGTGGTAAAGCCATTGGGGTGGTCGCAGGTGAGGGTCAGAACATTCGTGCGCCCGTCCGAGAAAGGCAGGGGCATCGCCACGTAGTCTGTCGCACCTTTCTCACGCAAATCCTCCATGATGGGAAAGCTGTTATGCGGGTTTTCATCATTCAACCGCTGACGTACACCGCCCAGCCCATTGGAAACGTGCCGCAAGGGGCTGTTGATAAAGGCCGGATGGTCATAGATTTCATAAGTCGGCGCGCGGGTCAGGATTTCATCCTGATCCTTTTCCCATATAAAATGCTTCCCCGCGATCAGCGGGTGCAGGGACCAGGCGAGGATGCTTAGGCGTTGGATGGCGATCCCGTGTTCCAGCATTTTCTTGGCCAGGGCTTTGGTAAAAGCCTCGGGCGTCGTCGCGGTTGAAGCACCTCGCATCAACCAATCGATCAATGGGCCGCTGATGTTACCGTCATCTGGATCGCGCAGCTGGTTCTGACCCAGGTCGATATCGGTGTAAGCGCCGGGCATAAATCCGATATGGCCCTGAATGGCGATGCTTTCTGGCAAAGCTTGCTCATAGGCCCAGACGGAGTTGGCCAGATGCTCGCCGTGTACTGTTATGTCGTGATACGTCGCGGTGCCTTTGAACGGACAGAAGGTTTGCAACTCGGTTTCGGCGCTCAGGTCGACGCACAGATCATCGCGGGGGATGTAGATGGTCGGCGGCAAGCGAGTTTCATACATCACCTTGGCGCTATGACTTTCGGCCAACAGAGTATCGTTCCGATAAATGGCGATCTTGCCCTTTAGCGGTTCAACCGAGATTCCATAGCCCGTGGTTCTTGGTGTGGCGTGGACGTTCATGATCGACCTCCCTTGCCATGGGTCCACAAAGAATGGGGCTTTCCGCCGTCCATTCCAAGAGGGATCATGCAGATTTTATCGGGTGCGGGTCTGATCCCCCAGTGATGTCAGACCATCTGAATGACATCTTTCTCGATCGATAGCATATAGCCTTTCTTTGCGATGTTTTTCACCAACAGCTCGCTGACCATCTGATTGCCCAAGGCATCGCGCAAACGTTTGATCCGTGTCGCACCTGCCGCTTCGTCGCAATCTGAGGCGTCGCGGCCCGAGATCATTCCTTCGATCTGCGCGCCGGACAGCACCTCATCATCCAGACGGGATTCCGCCAGAACCGACAGGGTTTCCATTGCCGCAGGGGTCAGTTTGAAATCCATGTTGTTGAGGTAAACGGTGTTTTCCTCGCGGCTGATCAGCAGGGAAGTAACCTGTATCCCGGTGCGTTCGATCTGCGCCATGCGACGGTTCAGCAGCACCAGCATGACCAGAAACACAAACGCGGAAATCAGCATCGCGCAGGAAAAGACCAACAAGACGTAGATCACCATCCGATAGCTTGCCAGCGTGTCCGCAAAGGCGGTGCCGGATTGTGCCAGAATCTCCAGCAGCCGGATTTCTGCCTGCGAAGTCAGATCACTTTCGACGAACAGCCGCTCAACCCGCGCGTTGAAGGCATTGGCATCCGGCAATGTCCACAACAAAAAAGCGGCGGCGGTGACAAGGATGATCAGGATCGCAGCGATTCCCAGCCCCACCAGCCGGGTACCAGACCGTCTTGCATCAGAAACGGAGATAGAATTTTCCGGCATTGGCCTTCCTTTGATCCAACCCTTCCGGCCCGAACACCGTCATTACATTCAGCAAGGTCCAGCCAGAGCCTTGCAGGCGCTGGGCGACCTCTTGCTTCGCCTGACCTTTGTCGCACGAGGTCACCTGCATCACACCGTAGTGCAGGCGCAACGGGTTGTCCTGTTTCGCCTTGTAGTCCGCATAGCAGTCTGCTGCGGACGCGACTGAGCCCACCGATATCAGGGACGCCAGGGCCAAAGAAGAGATGATCTGTTTCATAGGCCGCATCCTGCGCATGAGTTGGCCCGATATTCAATAACGCAAGGGGTTTGCGCAGGCTGATATTGGATAGCAGAGGCCTGTTATTGCCTGTCTGAAAGGTGAGGGCCCAGTCTGGATGCATCGAATGCGCGACCCGTCATGCGGTCGCATCCACATCCGAAAGGACAAGCAAGATGCACAAGAAATTCATCGCTCTGATCATTGGGGTTGCCATGGCTGTAACGGGGGTTTCCGCCTCGCAAGCGCGCGCAGCGGACACGCGTGACATACTGGGCGGGCTGGCTGCGATTGCGATCATTGGCGCGGCGGTAAATCACTACAACAAGGAAAAACGCAAAGATCGTGAGCGTGCCTCGCGGCAGTATACCCATGTGGACCCAAAGCCGCACCATGTGAAACCACTGCCCAGACGGGTGGCGCGTTATGATTTACCGCAGCGCTGTTTACGAACTTTCAATGCCTATGGGGACCGGCCGCTGTTGGGGACCGGTTGTCTCAACAAGCACTACAAACACGCCAATAGCCTGCCACAAGAGTGCAAGGTCGGTTTCTGGAATGGCAAAAAGGTCAAACGGGCCTACGAGCCCGCATGCCTGCGCCAACAAGGTTACCGCGTGGTTTATCAGTAATCAGTCACGAGCAGGAGCGGTGCCGCAGAAGCACCGCGCAAGAGAGGGGGCGGCGCAGGCGGCCCTCTCTTTTTTCTTGCGGTCGGTGATGAAACACGGTTTTCCAAAGGGATGATGGTTCCGAGTTTTGAGCTTGAGCAGGCCCTGTTGGACAGCGGGCGTCTTCGCATCGCGGGTGTGGATGAAGTTGGGCGCGGCCCATTGGCTGGGCCGGTGGTTGCGGCCGCCGTGATCCTGAACCCGCAAGACATTCCCGAAGGGTTGAATGATTCCAAGAAGCTGACCGCCAAACGCCGCGCCGCTTTGGATGCGGCGTTGCGGGACCGGGCAGAATTTGCAGTGGCCGAAGCATCCGTGGCTGAGATTGATGAGATCAACATCCTGCGCGCCTCGCATTTGGCAATGGAGCGCGCGGTGGCAGCTTTGACCCCGGCGCCTGATTATCTGCTGATCGATGGCAATATGATCCCGCGCGACCTGAAGATCCCCGCCCAAGCCGTGGTCAAAGGAGACGCCCGATCAGTGTCGATTGCGGCGGCCTCGATCCTGGCAAAAAACTGGCGTGATCAACTGATGGTGGATTTGGCGCAACAGCATCCGGGATATGGATGGGAGACAAACGCCGGTTATCCGTCAAAACAACACCGCGACGCGCTGCAAAATCTTGGTGTGACCCCACACCATAGACGTTCATTCAAACCGGTCCACAATATCTTGTATCAAGAGTAAATCGTAAGCCACTGATTCAAAAAAGAATTTGACGGCGAATCATCTTTGAATCATCCTTGTCTCAACCAAATGAGCGCAAAAGCGCCGTGGAACTGAGGCAGTGATATGACCATCATTAAGACAAAGGGCGCAGCTGCGCTCCCTTTAAACACGATTCTTTCCGGAGACTGCATCGACGTGATGAACAGTCTGCCTAAGGCGTCAGTTGACCTGATTTTCGCAGACCCGCCCTATAATCTGCAGCTGAAGGGCCAGTTGCATCGCCCGGATAACTCTCAGGTCGATGCGGTTGACGATCACTGGGATCAGTTCAGCAGTTTTGGTGCCTATGATCAGTTCACCCGCGAATGGCTGAAGGCGGCGCATCGTCTGCTGAAACCAAATGGTGCGATCTGGGTCATTGGCTCGTATCACAACATCTTCCGCGTCGGCTCGGCCCTGCAGGATGCGGGTTATTGGATTCTGAATGACGTCGTGTGGCGCAAATCGAATCCGATGCCGAATTTCCGTGGCAAGCGTTTCACCAACGCGCATGAGACGATGATCTGGGCCTCGAAACAGGAAGGCGCGAAATACACGTTCAACTATGAGGCGCTGAAAGCCCTGAACGAAGGCGTGCAGATGCGCAGCGACTGGGTACTGCCGATCTGTACCGGACACGAACGCCTGAAAGACGACAACGGCGATAAGGCACATCCCACACAGAAACCGGAATCGCTGCTGCATCGCGTTCTGATCGGGTCGACCAACCCGGGTGACGTGGTGTTGGACCCGTTCTTTGGTACTGGCACCACGGGTGCCGTCGCGAAAATGCTTGGTCGTGAGTTCATCGGCATCGAGCGCGAAGAAAGCTATCGCAAAGTTGCTGAAAAGCGCATCGCAAAAGTGCGCAAGTTCGACCGCGAGGCGCTGGAGGTCAGCGCCAGCAAACGCGCCGAGCCGCGCGTGCCCTTTGGACAGTTGGTCGAACGCGGCATGCTGCGTCCGGGCGAGGAGCTTTATTCCATGAACCAGCGCCATAAGGCCAAGGTTCGGGCAGATGGCACCCTCGTGGGCGACAATGTCAAAGGCTCGATCCATCAGGTTGGCGCACATCTGGAAAACGCCCCCTCCTGCAACGGCTGGACATATTGGTGCTTCAAGCGCGATGGCAAGACAGTGCCCATCGACGTGTTGCGTCAGCAAATCCGGTCCGAGATGCACAACTGATTTCAAGAATACCGCCGGTGCCTGTGGCCTGACACAAGGCACTTAGCCTTGCCCCGCCGATCCTACGGCGGGGTCTTTTGTTTTTGACCAAGGAATGATTGCATAAGCCAACCCCGTCAGACCGTATAGGAGCGCTGACCCTTGACCGACATTGCACCCAGCCCGTCCCGCTTTAGCCGTTTCTTTATAACTCAGCCGGACGATTTTGATCTGGACCACAAATACGCCGAAGAGGCGCTGGAACGGCACAAGCGCGAGGGGCTGGAGCTGGCTGTCAGAGCCCGCTGGGTTGCGATGGGTTTGACAGGGATTTTGCTGATCTACCTGAACCCAAACTGGGAGGTTCTGTACTATCACTTCATCCTTTTGCTGATTTGCGCAAACGGCTGGTTGATCCAACGTGCGGGGCGCGTCGGGCAATCCAGGGTCGAGCTGCTTTTGATCTTTGCCGATCTGCTGATCATGACGCTTGGTATGATCGTCCCGAACCCGTTCAGCGATGATGTACGGCCCCTTGCGACACAATTTCGGTTCGACAACTTCCAGTACTTTTTCATTATTCTTGCTGCGGGAACGCTGGCCTATTCATGGCGCACTGTTGTTGCGATCGGATCCTGGACGGCTATGGTTTGGACCGTTGGCTGGGTCATTGCCTGGTGGGTTGCAACGCCATTCCCTGAATTGGGTGACAGGGTCTTTGTCGCGCTGCAAGGGTATCCCGATCTGCAGGGATTGCTTGATCCCAACAACTTCCTCGTGTCTCTGCGGGTTCAGGAAGTCATCGTATTTGTGATGGTTGCTGTGACCTTGGGCATTTCGATGCGACGGCTCAATCGCCTTCTGCTCAGCAATGCAGGACTGGAGAGGGAGCGCGCAAACCTGTCGCGGTATTTCTCGCCGAATGTGGTTGAGTCATTGAGCCATAACGATGAGCCACTGAAACAGGTTCGCAAAGAGAACATAGCGGTTTTGTTTATCGACATTGTTGGGTTCACCCGGTTTGCGGCGGGTCGCGATCCATATGAGGTGATCGAGGTTCTGCGCGGATTTCATGGGCGGATGGAGACCGAGGTATTCCGGCATAACGGTACGTTGGACAAGTATCTTGGCGATGGCTTGATGGCCACGTTTGGAACGCCGGTCACAACGCCGTTGGATGCGACCAACGCGCTGGGCTGCGCGCGGGCCATGGCCGAGGTTATCGAGCGATGGAACCTTGAACGCCGACGCGCAGGTGAGGTCGAGATTCACGTCGGGATCGGGGTCCACTATGGCTCGGTCGTTTTGGGAGATATCGGTGCCAACCGGTTGGAGTTTGCGGTGATCGGCGATGCGGTGAACGTTGCGGCCAAGCTTGAGGCGATGACCCGTGAATTTAAAGCGGATATTGTAATCAGCGATGCGCTGCGGGAACAAGCGTTGAAAGAAAGCCCGACGAGCCAGTCATTGCTGGAAGGGTTCGCACAGAAAACCAGCCAACCGGTGCGTGGCGTTGAAGACCCTATGGATATCTGGGTCAACTAAGAGGCTCCCGCCCGGAGGGGCCGCATCAAAGATGCAACCCCATCCGTTGGGCGGGGCAGCGCGCAGGGCGCGCAGCGGTCAGGCATTTGGCTGCGGGTTCAGCGCTTTGTTGTAAGGGTGCCAATCCGTGATTTCGGGGTAGTATTGCCGCCGCCAGGCCCGGACCCGAGGGTTCATGACGCGCCGCCACAGAGGCGGGATCATCGCGGCAACGGTCATCACGGGATAGCCATAGGGCAGTTGCGGCGCGTCCTCTTGCGCGTGGTTTTGCAACAAGGGGAAGCGCCGGTTTGGTTTGTAATGGTGATCCGAGTGGCGCTGGAGATTGATCAACAGCCAGTTCGATGCTTTTTGCGCGGCGTTCCAAGAATGGCGGGGCAGGACATGTTCGTATTTGCCGTCACCCATGTGTTTCCGCGTCAGCCCGTAATGTTCGACATAGTTGACCAATTCCAGTTGCCAGATGGCAACGCCCGCCTGCAGCAGGAACAATCCCAGCCCGACCCATCCTCCGAGCAGCCCGGCCAACAGAAGCATCCCACCCTGTAGCGCCCAATAGCGCCAGAACGGGTTTGCGCGGTCTGTCCAAGGGCGATCTTTGCGGGCAAGCTTGTCCTTCTCGGCGTGAAAGGCTGAGACCAGACATTGCAACAAAACGCGTGGATAGAAGCGATGGAACCCTTCGTTATAGCGCGCGGTAACCGGGTCTCGCGGCGTTCCGACATAGCGGTGGTGCACCAGCAGATGTTCGGATCGGAAATGGGAATACAATACCATTGCCAGCAGGATATCCCCCAGCCAGCGTTCCAGCCGAGACCGCTGGTGCATCAGTTCATGGCTGTAATTGATACCCACCGTGCCCGAAAGGATGCCCATACCGAAGAACAGGCCAATCTTGGACCAGGTCGTCAGGTGGTCGGTATGGGTTGCATACCAGATCAGGCCAAACAGCGTGACGAGCTGGGCCGGGGCCCAGAGTTTGGTCAGCAGGATATACCAATGCAGGACGTCATCGGGCGTTTCCGGGTCTGCATTATCAAGATTCAGCCCGGTGAGCCGATCGAGAGCGGCAAAGGCCCACCAGGTGGATAAGGGGATCAGTAGAACCCACCATCCGCCTGCTATTGCTGTGGCCCAGATCAAGGGGATCAACAGGAACGATACCCAGAAGGGCATCGCGGTCTGCCAGCGGGTCAGGGTTTGAGTTGCGATCATCTAGTGCTCCGAACCTTGGAGCGCAGCCTAGCCCGAGCAATCGCGCTTGGACAGCGGGCTTATTGCCCCCTCCACAAATCGTGAGCCTTGCGCATCACAGTAGGCAGGTCGCTGGGTTTGAACTCATGCTTGGTCAGAAGTGTCAGCCCATCTGGTATGGTGTTGGCCGGCAGCTCGGCTGTCCAGATTTTCAGCACCAGATGGAAATGCGTAAAAGTATGGCGCACTTCGCCCGGCAGGGTACGCCAATCCGCTGGGAAAGGGGGCGCTTCGGCAGCAGTTCCAGACCAGTCAGACCCAGGCCAGCCGAGCATGCCGCCCAATAGGCCCTTATCAGGACGGCGTTCCAACAGCAGTGATCCGTCCAGATGCTGGGCGATGTAGACATGGCCGTAACGGGTGGGTTTGGGCTTTTTCGGTGTTTTCTTTGGCAGATCTGCCTGTGTTCCGGCGATCCGGGCTGAACAGGGATCGCGCAGCGGGCAGATGCCACAGGCGGGGGATTTCGGAGTGCAGATGGTTGCGCCCAGATCCATGACGGCCTGCGCATAGTCTCCGGGTCGCAGGTTGGGCGTCAGCGTGGCAGCTTTTTCCTTCAGAACGGGTTTCGATCCGGGCAGCGGATCGTGTATGTCATAAAGCCGCGCCATCACCCGTTCCACATTGCCGTCCAGCACAGTCTCGGGCCGGTCAAAGGCAATGGCCGAGATCGCAGCGGCGGTATAGGGACCAATTCCCGGCAATTGCAAAAGCGTATCGTAAGTGTCCGGAAATTGCCCATTGTGATCCTCGGCCACGACCCGCGCGCATTTCAGCAGGTTGCGGGCGCGGGCATAATAGCCAAGTCCGGCCCATTCACCCATGACCTGATCATCGGGTGCGGCGGCCAGCGCCTGAACCGTGGGCCAACGCGTGGTGAAGCTTGTGAAGTAATCACGCACGGCGGCCACGGTTGTTTGCTGCAACATCACCTCGGACAGCCAGACGCGGTATGGGTCAGGCTGTACACCAGCCGCACGATCCGCCGGACCCACGCGCCATGGCATTTCGCGGGCGTGGCGGTCGTACCAGTCCAAAAGCGTGGTGCTCACGCTGAATTCAGTGATGTCACGCAAGTTTTATCTAACTCCCTGTCGGGTTTCGCTGGCACCTGCCATCCTGCCCATTACAATAGCGGCGCAGGAGTTGGAAACCAGATGCAACGCAGACGTTCCTCGACCCGCGGGTTCAAACGCACCGCCAGTTTGCTGAATGATCAGATTCGGCGCGCCGGGGAAAGCCGGGGATTTGCTGTGTCGCGTCTGCTGACTCACTGGGCCGAGATTGTGGGGCAGGATACTGCCTCGATCGCGCGTCCAGTGAATGTGGGGTATGGCAAAGGCGGGATTGGTGCCACATTGACGCTGCTGACCACCGGGCCGCAGGCTCCGATGCTGGAAATGCAGAAGGAGCATCTGCGCGGTAAGGTCAACGCTGTTTACGGTTACAACGCAATCAGCCGCATCCGCATCACACAGACCGCTCCGACCGGATTTGCCGAGGGGCAGGCCAGTTTCGATCACAAACCGAAGCCGCCAAAACCCGAAATCGAACCTGAAATCGCAGCCGAGGCAGACAAAGTGTCGCGTGACATTCACGATGGTGATTTGCGCGCTGCCCTTGAACGTCTGGGCCGCAACATTTTATCTAAGCACAAACGCTGAGAAAGGGCTGAGAATGAGCCGTATTGCAACAGGAATCTGTGCGGCTGTCGCCATTGCCGCTGGTGGGTATTGGCTGACAACCACAAGTTCGACCCCCACCAACCCGCTGGTCGGAAGTGCCATCGCACAAGAGGCAGAGCTGGATACATCAACCATCGTTGAAATGGTTCAGGGGGCCCAAGATGCCCCGGTCGAGATCATCGAATACGCATCCTACACCTGCCCGCATTGCGCCACCTTTCATAAAGGCGCCTATAAGCAGTTGAAGAAGGATTTCATCGACACCGGCAAGGTCAAGTTCACCTATCGTGAGGTCTATTTTGACCGCTATGGTCTGTGGGCTTCGATGATAGCGCGCTGCGCGGGTCCCGATAAGTTCTTTGGCATCACCGATCTGCTTTACGAGGGTCAGTCCGAATGGACCCGCGCCGGTGGCCCGACTGAGATCGTGGATGAGTTGCGCAAGATCGGTCGCCTCGCAGGGATCGACAACGATCAGCTTGAAGCTTGCTTGCAAGATGGCACACGCGCTCAGACATTGGTTGCCTGGTATCAGGAAAACGCCGAGCGTGACGGGATTGAGGCGACACCGTCTTTCATCGTCAACGGCAAGAAAGTGTCCAACCAGTCTTATGACGATTTCAAGCAGCTGATCGAATCCGAACTGGGCAGCTAAGCTGTTATCCGGTCGGCCCGAACAGGGCCGGCCCTAGGGTGACGGCGCGACCTTTGCCAACATCTCTTTGACGGCGTCTGCATCCGAGATGTGAAGACGAACCGGCAGGGTCACGACCTTTCGCCGAAAGGCTTCGGGCAGGCGGACGGCGTCTTTCTCGGTTGTTACCATTTGTGCGCCCATTAGGCGCGCTTCGTTCTCAAGGCGGGTCATCAGGGCTGTGGTCAGAGGCTGGTGGTCATCCAGCGCTTCGGCGCGCGCAAGCTCTGCCCCCTGTTGGCGGAGGGTTTGAAAGAACTTCTCGGGGTGGCCGATCCCGGCGAAGGCCAGCACTTTTGAGCCTGCCCAGTCCATACCGGTCTGCAAGGGCTCGACCACTCCGGTTGCAAGCGGCACGGTGATCGCGTCACCCCACTGCTCGGCAAAACTTGCCTGTGCGGCGGCATCTCCAAGCGAAAGCACCAGATCGGCGCGTTTCAGGCCAATATCGACCGGTTCGCGCAACGGACCTGCGGGCAAGCAAAGTCCGTTCCCGAACCCGCGCTGGGCGTCCACCACGATGATCGAGAAATCCTTGGCGACCGAGGGGTTTTGAAACCCATCGTCTAAAACGATGACCGTTGCCCCATCCTCCGCCGCCGCGCGTGCCCCGGCGGCCCGGTCTTTTGCGACCCAGACATCGGCGAACATGGCCAGCAGCAACGGTTCATCCCCCACTTGCGCTGCCGAGTGCTTGCCGGGGTCGACCCGCACCGGGCCTTCCAGTGTGCCGCCGTGGCCACGTGTTACGATATGCGGCGTGTGCCAGCTGTCGCGCAATTGCTCGACCATCCAGATTGCAGTGGGTGTCTTGCCCGTACCGCCTGCGTTAAGATTGCCGATGCATATGACCGGCACGCCCGGTTTGACACCGGCCTCCTGTGCGACGCGGCGGGCCGTAGCCGACGCATAGATTCGACCCAGCGGGGCCAATATGCGCGCCCTTAGATCCAGTTGATCCGGGGGTGTGTTCCAAAATTCAGGTGCTCGCATTGTCCGAACTCCGTTGGTCCAGCGCGTCCTGCACCATCTCGATCAACCTGTCGGCCTGAGGCGCGCCTTCGGTGATCATTTTCCACCCGGCCAGTGCCATTCCCGCCGCCTGATCCGGTGCCAGCAGTTCGGCCACCGCGTCGCCCAGCTCGGTTGCGGATTTGATCATGCGGGCTGCTTTGATCTGTTCCAACTGATCGTAAAGTCCCTGGTATCGATGCACAAATGGTCCGTGCACGATGGCCGAGCCAAGGGCAATCGTTTCCAGCGGGCCGCACCCGCCTGCGCCGCGCTCAAGCGAGCTGCCCATGAATGTCACCGGGCAGACCCGTTGCCACAGGCCCAGATCTTCGGGCTCTGAGGTCAGGATGACCTGTGTCGCGTCTTCGATCTGGTCACCCTTGTCCCAGTTGCTACAGCGTAAGTCCATCGATGCTAGCCGCCGCTGTAAGGGGTGTGCTTCGCCCATGTCGGCGACATGCAACACCAGAACTAGCCGGGGCATCATGCGCAAGGCTTGACGGTGGGCGCTAAGGATCGAGATAAACTCTTTATCCTGCACCCAGGCCGCCAGCCAGACGGGTCGGCTGGACAGGGTATGGGTGACCTCGATCAGCTCGTCTTCGGGCCATGGCTTCGGGTTCGGACTGATCTGAAGGGGTGGGGATTCCTCGACTTTTGACGATGGAATGCCCAGCCGTCGAATCTGGCGCGCGATCTCTTCTGATGGCGTCAGAATATGATCAAAGCAATTGAAAGTATACCGGCTGATATCCGGCAGCCAGCGCGCAAGTTTGACACTTACAACCTCGGGTGTTGCTTCGATCAGGATCAGAGGGATTTTCTGGTCTGCGGCGCAGGTGATGATACTTGGCATCAACCCACCACCGACCCACAGACCCATATCCGGGTGCCAATGATCCAAAAAACTTCGGGCTGCGCCAGTATGTTCCAAAGGGAGTGTGATCAGGGGAAAGCTGGTTTCCGCCCAACGCGAAAGATCAGCATCCGGAGGGGCGGTTAGCAGCACGGACAATCCCGGCCGGACCTGTTTCAGTCGCTCGCATAGATCGACGATCACGCGCAGGCGGTCCGGATCAGCGATATGCACCCACATAACCTCGCCTGTCGGGCGTGGCAGATCGGTTCGGCCGTCGTTTTTCGGCATACGCCACGACAGAATCCGATAGGCCATAAGGCTAAGCGATTGGGGCTGGCTCATACCGGGATCCCCGGACCATCCTCATCGAGTTGCGCGGCCAGAATGGTATGCAGTCCTTCACCGGCGGCGACCACCCCGTTCAATCGGGGATGTTCGTTGTTAAAGCGCAGCGGCTGACCTTGGCGATCCGTACATATTCCGCCCGCTTCGCGCACGATCAGATCGCCTGCCGCGATATCCCATTCCCAGCTAGGGCGCAGCGTCAGCATTCCATCAAACCGGCCCTCGGCGACCAGAGCCATGCGATAGGCCAGCGATGGACGGTACGCCCGTTTGAAGGGTGGCACCTGACCCGCGCGCCAATGATGCGCAGCCAAATTCGGCTTGGCCGCCAGTAGCTCGGACTGGTCCAAAACCTCGGCCTTTGTCGCGTGGATCGGCGCGCCATTCAGCGTGGCCCCCTGGCCCTTGCTGGCCGCATAAAGCAGATCGCGCATGGGTAGGTAGATCACGGCAGCAGTCACTTCGCCGTTGTCGGTAACGGCCAGCGAATGGGCCCATGTCCGGGACCCCTCGGCAAAGCTGCGGGTGCCATCGATTGGGTCGATGATAAAGGCTCGGTCTCGATCAAGGCGCGCGGCGGTGTCTTCGGTCTCTTCGCTAAGCCAGCCATAGCCCGGGCGGGCCGCCGGCAGCCGTTGTTCGAGCATCGCGTTCACGGCCAGATCGGCTTCTGTCACGGGTCCGGCACCGTCGGGTTTATCCCAGCGCTGCGCCTGCGGTCCCGAATAGCGGGACGCGATCTTGCCAGCCTCAAGGGCCGCGTCGATCAGAAGTGGCAGATCAGTTGCCGGCAAGCGTCATTCCTTCGATCAGTACCGAGGGCACGACCCGCGACAAATAGGGCCGCGCATCATTGGCCGGGATCATCCGCATAAGCATTTCTCGCAGGTTGCCTGCGATGGTGCATTCGTTGACCGGAAAGGTGATTTCGCCATTTTCGACCCAGAAACCGGACGCCCCGCGTGAGTAGTCACCAGTATTGGGGTTGATCGTTGAGCCAATCATCGAAGTAACCAACAACCCGGTTCCCATATCACGCAGCAAATCGGCGCGGCTTTGCGTGCCTTGAGTCAGGCTCAGGTTCCAATTGCTGGGCGAGGGCGGACCTGAAACGCCACGGGCGGCATTTCCGGTCGATGCCATGCCCAACTTGCGCGCGCTGGACAAATCCATCGTCCAGCCGGTCAGTGCCCCGTTTTCGACAATCGCACGACGTTGGGTTGGCAGGCCTTCGGCATCAAAGGGGCGAGAGCCCGAGATGCGCGGGCGATGCGGGTCTTCGATCAAGGAGAGATGCGCGGGCAGAACCTGTTCCCCCAGATTGTCTTTCAGCCAGGATGCCCCGCGTGCAATTGCAGCGCCGTTGCTGGCTGCCAGCAAGTGTCCGATCAAAGAGGTCGATATGCGCTCGTCAAACAAAACCGGAAAGCTTCCGGTCTTGGGTTTGCGCGCGCCCACCAACGACACGGCCCGTTCGCCTGCCGAGCGGCCAATATCCTGGGGCGTGCGCAGGTCCGATTGAAAGGTTCGGGCGTCGCTGTCATAGTCACGCTCCATCCCCGTGCCTTCGCCCGAGATCGCCACGCAGGAGGTTGACCGATAGCTGCGCGTGTACTGCCCGGAAAACCCGTTGGTCGCCGCCAAACTAACCCGATGGGTGCCGTAACCGGCCGCTGCATCCGACACTTGCGATACGCCGGACACGGCCATTGCCGCCGCCTCGGCGGCAATCGCATCCTGCATCAAGGCATCTGCTGCGGGTTCCGGCGCAGGATCGAACAGCTCCAACGCGTCGATATCCCAATCTGTCGCCAGTTGAGCGCTGTCAGCTAGGCCCGTAAACGGGTCCTCCGGCGCCTCCTTGGCCATGGCCACTGCGCGTTCCGCCATTTTGGTCAGCGTGTCGGGTCGCGCGTCAGAACTGGAGACAATCGCTTGCTGCTTGCCCACAAACACGCGCAGCCCAAATTCCGTTTCTTCCGAGCGTTCGGCATGCTCCAACGCTCCGTGCCGCACCTCGACAGAGACCGAAGAGCCATCGATCACGATGGCATCCGCTGCCTCGGCCCCGGCTTTGCGGGCAGCATCCAACAGGTTCTGGGTCAACTCTTGTGGCGTGCGGGTCATGGCGTCTCCGGTTTCTTTGCACAGGACCTAGCCTTGCACAGCCCGTCTCGCAAGACCTGCAGCCGGATGCAATCGTGGTGTTTGCATCCAAGGTCATGAACAAGGGCGCATTGGGGCGCCCTTGTTCGATCACATTTACTTAATGCGTTGACCATTGGCCAGAATCTGGCCGTCTTCGGTGAACTCAATCTTCGATGTCAGCGTATCCGGCTCATCACCCGGTACGGCCATCATGCCCATCATCATACGCGCACCCAGCGCGTCATTCTCGGACACCAGACCCATTCCAATCAGTTTGTCGATCAGTGCATTTGCGCCCACCAACTCAAGATTAGCGACACCCGATGGGGCGGGCATGCCGAATTCCTGGGTGTTTTCGTTGTCGAAGGCAAAGTCGCCGTCACCTGACAGGCGCGCGCCAACCAGCGAGACCAGCAGCTCGTTGATCGTCAACGAATGCAACTCGGCAGGCAATTCGTCGGAGCTTTCAAGAGCTGCCGCCTGTTCCGGGTCGAAGATGTTCATCAGCACCTTGGCCGTTCCGTTTGTATCCAGTGCAATTGTTGCCGGGTCGCGGGGCAGGGTGCCTGCGGGGTCAAACATGCTCCACAAAACGTCGGACATGGTGAAATCGGTCAGATTCATCGCAAACCCAAACGGTTTGACCTCATCCGAGGGCTGCACCGGGATATCAAGCTTCAGACCAGCCTTTTCCATCGCCAGTTCCAGTGGGAAAGGCAGGTCGGCTGTGGTCACTGCCATCTGGGTTTTGTTCTGTTCAAGATCATAAGCCAAGCTCTCGGCGTCCATACTGGCCGCGAAACGCCCACCTTCGGAGGAGCTTGCCATGGTGAACTCGCTACCCTCTGCGACCCCGCTGACATTTGTCTCGCCCGAGCTGTAAGTGAATTCACCATCAAATTCGAAACCGGAGGTATAAAACGCGCTGGGATCGCTCAGGTCTAGCCCGCTTGGCAGAACATTATCGCCTTCGAATGTTAGATCATTCAACTGTCCAACGAACAGGCCCGAATCCCCAAGTTCAGGGTCTTCAAACGCGACGTTGTAAGACAACTCCGCGGCCTCCAGGGTCTGAGCGATGGTGCGATCTTCACCGATGAGCATGCGCGAGCTGCCGGTCACATCGACCATATCGAACTGGACGTCAAATGCATCAGCGGGCAGTGCTTCATCGCCTGCCTCCAGCTCTTCAATCGCGACGCTCAGCTGGGATGCCGAATAGTCATAGGTCATGTCCTCAGGTGTGCCTGAGACAACCATGTCCAGATCGGTCTGAGAATAGACCAGATCGACGGAAAACACCTCATCCTCGGCGGTGCCGGACAGAGTCAATGGAAAGCTTTCTGGGAAGCCGATGCTGACCGTGCCATCTCCGTTTTCTGTCAGCG
Source organism: Ruegeria sp. AH12 (assembly GCF_056541465.1). NCBI lineage: Bacteria > Pseudomonadati > Pseudomonadota > Alphaproteobacteria > Rhodobacterales > Roseobacteraceae > Ruegeria > Ruegeria sp. AH12. The sequence continues at coordinate 69,778 of NZ_JBQFYL010000010.1, forward strand.
TAACTTCAGGCATCATCATGCTGAACTCGGCCTCATCTTCGGGCAGATCCATCAGTACAGTCATGTTCGCGATAGTCGTCACGTCCCCGGCACTGCTTTCATCGCCGGTGATGGTGTAGCCCATCGACTGAAAGTAAGATTGCCAGTCCGCCCAGACATCATTGGCGGTCAGGTCGGCCCAGGCGCCTTGGGTGGCGATGGTATAGGCTAAGGCAGCGCCGCAACTGCGGCGGAGGAAAACAGACATAAGGTAACCCTTCTTGATCAATTTGATGCGCATGGTCGGGGTTGTGGCGGGCATCGTCAAGGGGGCAAGGGCTGGACCCTTTCCCCGTTTCCGCGCTACGCCTGTAGCCAAATTCAAACTCAGTACGTCAGGAGGGGCAAATGCAGGGAAAAACAGTACTCATAACCGGCGCCAGCCGGGGCATCGGGGCCGAGGCAGGGCGCGTTTTTGCCGCAGCCGGGGCCAATGTCGCGCTTGTCGCACGCAGTCGTGATCAGATTGATGCGCTGGCGGCTGCGCTGGGCGACAATGCGATTGCGTTGGCTTGCGATGTCAGCGATTTCGCACAGGTCGAGCAGGCGGTGGCTGATTGCGTCGCCCGTTTTGGCGGATTGGATGTGCTAATAGGTAATGCCGGGGTGATCGAGCCGATCTTTCATCTGGCCAATGCAGATGTCGAATCCTGGAGCCAAGCCATCGACATCAACCTTAAAGGCGTGTTCTACGGGATGCGCGCCGCCCTGCCAGTTATGCGTGCCGCGGGCGGAGGGACGATACTGACCGTCTCATCCGGCGCGGCGTCGAACCCTGTTGAGGCTTGGAGTCACTATTGCTCCTCGAAAGCGGGGGCAAAGATGCTGACCGAATGCCTGCATCTGGAAGAGGTGCATAACGGTATCCGCGCCATGGGCTTGTCGCCGGGTACGGTGGCCACGGATATGCAGCGTGTCATTAAGGCCAGCGGCATCAACCCGGTCAGCCAGTTGGACTGGGATGTTCATATCCCGGCGGACTGGCCTGCGCGGGCGCTGTTGTGGATGTGCTCGCCTGACGCGGATGAGTTTCTAGGGGCCGAGATTTCCCTGCGGCAGGACGACATCCGCCAAAGGATCGGCCTGACGTGATTGAACTGACGCAAGACGACGGGCTTTGGACCGTCACGATCAACAACCCCGGCAAGGCGAACGCCCTGACCGGGGCGATGCTGACCGAACTGGCCGAGATTGCAGAGGCGGCGACTGTGGCCAGCGCCCTGATCCTGACAGGTGCAGGCAAAGTGTTTAGTGCCGGTGCCGATCTGGACGAGGCGCGCGCCGGGCTGGCGACATCGGATGTCTGGGAACGCCTGTCGGGTGCCATTGCCGCCTTGCCCTGCCTGACGGTTGCCGCCTTGAACGGCACGCTGGCGGGTGGGGCGAACGGGATGGTGTTGGCCTGTGATCTGCGCATTGCAGTACCTTCCGCCAAGTTCTTCTATCCGGTGATGAAACTTGGCTTCTTGCCGCAACCGTCTGATCCGAAGCGCATGGCGGCCCTGATTGGCCCGGCGCGGACTAAACTGATCCTGATGTCTGGCCAGAAAATCTCGGCCGAGGAGGCCTATGCTTTTGGCCTCGTCGATCGCATCGTCGCACCCGAAGACCTGATGCCCACAGCGCGCGAACTGGTTGCGGACAGTGTCGCTGCAAAGCCCGACATCGCGGCGGGTATTGCTGGGCTGTGCCGATGAGGCTGTCCGCACTGCGATTGCGCGTCGCTGACCCGGATCGTCTGGCCGGTTTTTATCGGGATGCGCTGGGCATGTCGGTGAGGGCCGAGGGGCAGAATCGCCGTGTTGGATATGACGGGCAGGATGCGGACTTATTGCTGATGCCGGGCGGCGGTGGATACGCCCACGACCCTGGCCAGCGCTATTGGAAGATCGGGATCACTCTGCCGGATGTGGACATGGCGGTGGAAGCCTTGCGCCAACAGGATCACGCGGTCAGCGCGCCCCGCCAGTTTCTGGACATCGGTTATATGGCCCATCTAAGCGACCCTGAAGGGTTCGTGATCGAGCTTTTGCAGCATGATTTCGAAGGCAATCGGCCTGAAACCGCAGCCGATCTTAAGCAGCCCTTCGCGCAGGCGCGGATAGGTCAGATCACCCTGCGGACCGGGAACATTGCTGCCGAAGATGCAGCCTGCCGCGCTCAGGGCATGTCCTTGCTATCGATGCAGGAGGTCGCGCCATATGGGTTCGATCTGCATTTCTATGCGTTCACGCAAGAGGCGCCGCCCGATCCTGATCTTTGGGCGGTGTCTAACCGGGAGTGGCTTTGGAAACGCCCTTACACAACGCTTGAATTCCAACACATTCCGGGTGCGCAACTCGTGCCTGTACCGGACTACAAGGGGTTGGAATTCGAAGGCTTGGCCGACTCGATCCGTGATGCGTTCGGCGATCCCATCCTGCCCGGCTGATCACCGGCCCCGGCGCTTGCCCGGCACTTTCGATTGAAAGCCCGGTGGTCGTTTGCGAACCCAGCTCAGGAATGTCTCAAGCCGTGGATGGCTGCGCAGGGCCTCGACCGTGTTGAAACTGCGCGCCAGTTCAGCCTCGGACAGGGTGGCGTGGACCTCTTTATGGCAAATCTTGTGCAGTAGCACGGTGGGCCCGCCCTTGCCTCCTTTGAGTTTTGGGATCAGATGATGCAGGCTGCCGCCGCCCTCGGGGATCGGGCGGTCGCAAAGCGGGCAGATTGGATGGCTGTTCGTCATGGTGTGAAATGATGCGCCTATGGGCGTTGAAGGCAAGAGGGTGAGAATGGCGCAGGCAGTGGTGATCGGGGCAGGGCCCGCCGGGTTGATGGCCGCGGAACAGCTTGCGCTGGCCGGTCACGCGGTTCTGGTGGCCGAGGCCAAGCCTTCGGTTGCGCGCAAGTTTCTGATGGCGGGGAAATCGGGTCTGAACCTGACCAAGGATGAGCCACTTTCTAAGCTGATCCGATCCTATGATGAGGCCGCCGATTGGTTACGCCCGATGATCTCCGAGTTTGACGCGCAGGCGGTGCAAGATTGGGCCCGAGAGCTGGGGCAGGAGCTGTTCACGGGTTCTACCGGGCGCGTGTTTCCGACGGTCATGAAAGCCTCCCCTTTGTTGCGCGCATGGTTGGCGCGCCTGTCTGAATCTGGCGTTGAGATCAAAACCCGTTGGCGCTGGACCGGCTGGCAGGGCGATACGCTCAGCTTTGACACGCCAGATGGGGCACAGGCGATCAAGGCAGACGTGACGATCCTTGCGATGGGTGGTGCCAGTTGGGCGCGCTTGGGATCAGATGGTGCCTGGGCGGATGACCTTGCCCAAAAAGGTGTCAAGCTTGCGCCGTTCGCCCCTGCCAATGCAGGGCTCATAGTCGATTGGTCAGATCACATGTCACAGCATTTCGGCGCACCGATCAAAGGTGTCGCCTTACAGGCCGGGTCGCTGCGCACGCGGGGTGAGGCCGTGATCTCGGCCCGCGGGTTGGAAGGGGGTGGCATCTACACCACCTGCAAGGCGGTGCGGGAAGGAGAGCCTTTGTTCATGGATCTGATGCCCGACCTTTCAGTGCAAGATGTGGCGCACCGCCTTGGTAGACCGCGCGGCAAGGCCAGCCTGTCAAACCATATCCGCAAAGTGCTGAAACTGGGATCGACCAAAACTGCGCTATTGGTCGAGTTTGGACGCCCCCTTCCATCTGGGCCCGAAGCGCTGGCTAGCTTGATCAAAGCGCTGCCCGTCCATCATGCTGGATTGCGCCCGATGGACGAGGCGATCTCGACCGCGGGGGGCGTTTCACGCGATGCGCTGAACGATGGCCTGATGCTGACCGCCCTGCCGGGCGTGTTCTGTGCAGGTGAGATGCTGGATTGGGAAGCCCCCACAGGGGGCTACCTTCTCACCGCCTGTTTCGCCACCGGGCGCTGGGCCGGTCGATCAGCCGCTGACTGGCTGCGGATTAGCTAAGCTCGGCCAGTTTCTTATAGGCAGGCCGTTTCCGCATCTCTTTGCCATAGGCTTTCAATACGTCGGAGTTTAGCGGGAAATCCGCGCCTTTGGCCCAGCTCATGCAATGGACAAGCAGGATATCTGCAATCGTCATCTGATCGCCCAGCAGGAACGGACCCTGAAACCGGCTTTCTAACCGCTGGAAGTTTCTGTCGAACTCCCATTTGGCCGCCGCGCTGACGCCTGGCGCGCGTTTGTCTTCCGGCAAAATGAAGCCATGGCGTGCCGCGACCCACAGGACTGCATCCAATTCGTCCAGAATCGCATGGAACATCGAATCCTGAACGGCGCGCTCGTAGCTGCCAGCGGGATAGGTGAAAGCGCCATGTTTATCAGCCAGATAGGTCATGATCGCGGAGCTATCCGAGATCAGCTGGCCATCATCCTCCAGTACAGGGATCTTGCCAGTGTGGTTCAACGCCACGACCTGGGGGTCGCGTGGTCCGACTTTTATCAGCTCATATGGCTGACCCAACTCCTCAAGCAGCCAGATGACACGCGCTGCGCGGCTTCGAACGCTCCCATAGACTTTGTACATGCTATCCTCCTGCCAAATGTCTGCCCGAATGTGACCCGGATCGCGCGTACATCAAGACATACGCGGGGTCAGCGTGACCGCGCCAGCATCGCCAATCGGATCATTGCGCGTTCGACCAATGCCATTGCGGGGGCGGTTTGACCGGCAGATCGTAGGGACAGGTCGGTATCTGTCAGCACCGTCAGTGCCGTTTGTAGTTTTGGCGCGCCCCATCCCTGCGCCTGACGCAGAATGCGGTCGCGCCGTTTGCCATAGGCCGGAGGCCGCAGCTTGCCGATGCCTTGCGCCGCGCCGCCAGGATCCGAGGCGCAGGCATAAAGTGTTCGAAAATGCCGGGTCGCACCGATGCACAGCGTTACCCCATTGGTGCCTTGTGCCTGCAACCGCCGGATCAGCGGCCCGATTTCTCCGGCGCGTCCTTCGGCAACAACGTTCAGGACATCATCCAACGCCGCCTCGGTCGAGCGGGGCGCGCAGGCCTCTATGTCATCCATGCTTAGCTCGGTATCATCGCCGCGTTTGTAAAGTGAAATCTTTTCAATGGTTTGGGCGAAATCACCTGGGCTGAGGCTGACGGCCAGTTCACTGAGTGCTGACATCGAATCGCGCGGGATGTCGCGCAGCCCAGCCTGGGTCAGAACCCGCTCGACCTCGGCTCGTGAAGGGGGATCATCGTAGATGCCAACCGCGTAGGCCTGTGGATGCGCCTCAAAGGCCTTGCGGATTTTCGAGCTAGGTTTCAGCTGACCCGCGGTGACGATGATCTGCGCATCACCGGGCGCCCAATCTTCAAGCGCCGCCAAAATCGACGGCGCGGCGGTATCGGTGGTCTCTTCCACAAATACCGCGCGTGGGCCCGGAAAGAAGCCCACTGCCTTGATCGCATCCAGCAACAGCGCAGGATCGCCGCGCAGGTCGCTGCCCGGCATCCGCGTCAGGCGCATTTCCTCTTCGGCATTATCTCCAAGCAGAGCGGCCAGAACCTGTTGCCGTTTCAACGCCACCCGCATGGCATCGGCACCGTAAATCAGCAGCCCAACTTTATCCGCATCAGGCTTGGCGAAATAGCCGTCCGCCTCACGCGGGCTCAGCTTCATGCGGTCAGGTCCGGCGTGGCATACAGCCGATTGACGATCTGATCCGACAGAATCGACATCAATCGCCGTTTCGCATCCCGCTCATCCGCCAGTGTGGAAACGGTCGAACCTGCAGCTGAATAGCCCACAAAATCGGTAACCGTACCCGACGCCATGATCTGACCCGTTTCGTTGGATCGCAGCGAATACTCGGCTCGGCCATTGATGGTATAGCGGTTGGTTTCGTTGGTTGTCGTGATCGCGGCGGCTTGAATGTCGGTCGCAACCTGGACGTCCAGCTTGTAGTCCTTGCCGGATGTGGCGCTGCGGCCCAGTTTTTGTTCAAGGTTTTCAACCAGAAGAAAACTATCAACCGTGCTCGGGGCCGACAGTTCGACCCGGCCAAACAGCTCGGAACCAGACCCACCTGGGGCGTAAACAGGTTCAAATCCGCAGGCAGACCCGGCAAGGCAGGCTGCCAGTGGCATCAGTAGAACTTTTCTGCGATCAAACGACGACATTCACGATCCGACCCGGAACAACGATGATTTTCTTCGGTGCGGCACCATCCAGCGCCTTTTCGACAGCTTCGGTGCTAAGCGCGATTTTTTCAACCTCGTCCTTGGGCATATCCTTCGGAACGCTGATTTCTGCGCGGCGCTTGCCGTTGATTTGAATGGGCAAGGTAACGGTATCATCCACCAGCATCGCCTCATCCGCCTCTGGCCATGAGGCAGTTGCTACCAGCCCTTCACCTCCTAACAGTTGCCAGAGCTCCTCGGACAGGTGCGGCGTCATCGGCGACATCAACTGCGCCAATATCTTCGCTGCCTGGCGTTTGGCATCTGACCCTGCTTTGGATTTCGCAAGCGTATTGGTGAACGCATAAAGCTTAGCGATAGAGGCGTTGAAGCCAAAGGATTCGACCCCGCCAGATACATCATGGATCGCTTTGTGCATCTCGCGTAGAAGAGTCGCATCCTCGTCATTGGCCGGGATATCCGACTCGGCGATCTCAGACGCAATGCGGTGCACGCGGCTGAGGTGCTTAAAGGCGGCCTCGGCCCCGGAAGCAGTCCATTCCACGTCCCGTTCAGGCGGAGAATCGGACAGAACAAACCAGCGCGCAGTGTCCGCGCCAAAGGCTGAGATAATGCTGACCGGGTCCACCACGTTCTTCTTGGATTTCGACATTTTGGCCGATGGGATGATCTCGACCTCGGTGCCGTCAGCCAGTTTCCCGTCAGTCACATCTTCAGGCAGGTGATAGACCGGACGACCTTTGGTGTCGCGGGTCTGGTAAATTTCGTGCGTCACCATGCCTTGGGTGAACAGCGCATCGAACGGCTCAATAGCCTTTTTCGGCAGATGTCCGGTGATCTGCATCGCCCGCGCAAAGAACCGGGAATAGAGCAGATGCAGAATTGCATGCTCAATCCCGCCAATATACTGGTCGACATTCATCCAGTACTCGGCCTCGGCCAAATCTGTGGGCGTTTCGGCATGCGGGGCTGTGAAACGGGCATAGTACCAGGACGAATCGACAAACGTGTCCATCGTGTCGGTTTCGCGCTTGGATGGAGCGCCGCAGGCAGGGCACGGGGTGTCGCGCCAGTTGGGGTGGCGGTCCAGTGGGTTGCCGGGGATCGAAAAGTCGATGGGTTTGCCGTTGCCATCATCATAGGGCAGTTCGATCGGCAGGTTCTCTTTCTTCTCGGGAACTGTGCCGCATTTCTCGCAATGAACCACGGGAATCGGGCAGCCCCAATAGCGTTGACGGCTGAGGCCCCAGTCGCGCAGACGGAATTTGACCTGCGCTGTGCCCAAATTACGCTGTTCGAACCAGTCGATTGTTTTGTCGATCCCGTCGTGGCTGGTGGCTTTGCCCAAACCGGCAAAGTGGTCAATATAGACGACTTTCTCGGACTTCTGTGGCACCAGCGCCTGGGTTTCGATCTCGGATTCATCACCTGGCATATGGAACGCAGGCACAACGGGAAGCTGGTACTTGCGGGCAAAATCCAAGTCACGCTGGTCGTGCGCTGGACAGGCGTAAACCGCGCCCGTGCCATAGTCCATCATGACAAAGTTGCCGATCCAAACCGGAAGTTCCTGATCCGGCCAGACGGGATGACGCACGGAGATACCGGTATCGATGCCCTTTTTCTCGGCCTTTTCCATGGCTGCTTCGGTGGTATCCATCTTGCGGCATTCGGCGATGAACTCAGCAGCTTCGGGGCTGTTTTCTGCCAGCTTGCGCGACAAAGGATGTTCCGGCGAGACTGCAATGAAACTTGCACCCCGCAGCGTATCTGGACGGGTCGAGTAGCAAATTATGGGCTCACCGCCATCCGTGCGCTCAAACGGGATTTCGATGCCGCGCGACTTGCCGATCCAGTTTTCCTGCATCAGGCGGACCTTGGCGGGCCAGTTATCGAGGGTATCCAGCGCCTCAAGCAATTCTTCGGAATAGTCACTGATCTTGAAGAACCACTGGGTCAGCTCTCGCCGTTCCACCAATGCGCCCGAACGCCAGCCGCGCCCGTTTTCCACCTGTTCATTGGCCAAAACGGTCATGTCGACCGGGTCCCAGTTCACGACGGCGTTCTTGCGATAGACCAGCCCGGCTTCAAGCATATCGAGGAATAAAGCCTGCTGCTGGCCATAGTATTCAGGGTCACAGGTGGCGAATTCTCGGGACCAGTCGATGGACAGGCCCAGAGGTTTCATCTGCCCGCGCATGTCGGCGATGTTGCTGTATGTCCAATCTTTCGGGTGCCCGCCGATCGCCATTGCCGCGTTTTCGGCTGGCATCCCGAAGGCGTCCCAACCCATTGGATGCAATACGTTATGGCCGGTCGCCAGCTTGTGCCGCGCGATCACGTCGCCCATCGTATAGTTGCGCACATGACCCATGTGAATGCGCCCGGACGGGTAAGGAAACATCTCAAGCACATAGTATTTCGGCTTGTCTGCCTTGCTGCTTGCCGTGAAAATCCCGGCCTTGTCCCAGGCCTTTTGCCACTTTGCTTCGATTTCGTTGGCCGAATAGCGCGACATCATGCGGTCCTTCGTGAATGAAAACGCCGGGTCAGAACCCGGCGTGGTATTAGAGTGTATTTCATCGGGTTGCTAGAACTTACTGTCTGCAATGCGTAGCTGACGGGCGCGGGACAGGATCGCATCCTCGACCGCGCGCGCGGTCGCATCGCTGACAGGCGCGCCGCCGCTGCTTTGCAAGGCGACCGACAAAGACCGCGCAGCAAGGGCCGGGTCGCTGATATGTACGGTCGCCCGATAGGAGCGTCCACCGCCCGGAGGAGTACCATACCCCGTAACGATCACGCCGGTGAAGGGATCGACCTCCTGAACTGGAAGAAAGCTTAGAACGTCCAGAGAGGCAGACCAAAGATAGCGATTCACATTGGTCGTCTGCTCGGCGGTGCCGCGATCAAACACATCCCAGATCGATGTGCGCTCAGGATCGTTCAGCTCGCGCTCGGACGACCGGCTGCTGTCGGTGTTGCTATAAGCCGGGTTAGGCGCCGCGCCTCGATTCGGGCCGCAGGCCGAAACGGCGGCAATTGTTGCAATCAAACCCAAAATCGTAGGCACACGCATCGTAAGCAGGTCCTGTTTTCACTCGCTGTCATCGTCAGGGGATACTCCTAACTAAGGTCCCTGTGTGCAACAACCCTATTCTTTAGTATTTATTGAGGGTGCCGCTGCGCGGCGGGGCGAGGAGATGACTGTGGCATCCTTGCACCAATATTTTGCCAATGACAGCGCGTTGATTAGGCCAAGCTTGCGTAAAGGGGGCAAAAAGAGCGAAACGATGTCCGTGCTGAGACATGTGCTAGGCATGTGTCGAGTAGATAAATCTTTGAAACCGAGGGAAACAAGATGAAAAAAGTTCTCTTTGCAACGACGGCGCTGATCGCGACCGCAGGCGTTGCAGCAGCTGAAGTCAAGTTCAGCGGCTATGGTCGCTTTGGTATTGGTTATATCGAAGATCGTTCGACCAACGACAATGTAAGCGATACCGCATTGGTTTCTCGCTTCCGTCTGAACATCGACGGCATCACTGAAACTGACGGTGGCGTCCGCTTCGAGGGCCGTGTTCGTTTGCAGGCCGATGACGATGCTGACACTGGTGAAGCAGGGTCTGCTGGTTTGAACGGTGCCCGCTTCTCGGTCATCTTCGGCGGTCTGCGTGTTGACGCGGGCAACGTAGCTGGCGCGTTCGACAACCTGGCAAACTACTACGGTAACGAGCCTGGTCTGGAAAACTTCATCGGTCAGTATTCCGGTGTTGACTATGAATTCCTAGCCTACAGCTCGACCGGCTCCGGTGCCAACGCCGTGTTCTTCCAGTATGCGGTTGGCGACTTCGCGTTTGGCGCGTCTTATGACCAGAACACCGAAAACAACGGCAACGCCGCTTTGAGCGGTGCTGACCAGTGGGACATCAGCGCGACCTACACCTTCAACAACATCACCGCCGCATTGGCCTACGGTCAAACCGATGGTCCTGCCGGTGCTGATGATCCAAGCCTGGTTGTGTTGACCCTGGGTGCGGAATTCGGTGATTTCTCGGGTACGTTGTTCGTTGGTCGCGATAGCGACACGCCGCTTAACGACGCTGGTGAAGAAACCGATGGCACCAACTATGGTATTTCGGCTGCCTACAACGTTGGTTCCGCTCTGACCCTGACCGCCGCTTACGGCGACGGTTCGGCAGATGGTGACACCCAGCAGTACGGCATTGGCGCGATCTATGATCTGGGCGGCGGTGCATCGCTGCGCGGTGGTATCGGTCGCACCAAAGTTGGTTCTGCAGACGGTACGACCCGCGCTGACTTCGGTGCCCAGTTCAACTTCTAAGTTGATCTGAACCACAAAGTTCTTAGGGCGGGTCTTCGGACCCGCCCTTTTCTTTTGCCGTCACATGGTGTTGTGTCCCTCAAAGGACAGATTCAAGGAACACTATGTCGCTGCAAGACATCACCACCCGCATCGCCAGTGCTGAAGCCAAAGCTGGGCGCGATCCGGGGTCGGTCAAGCTGATCGCTGTTTCCAAGGTGCAGCCGAATGAGCGGGTGCAGGCTGTACTAGAGCAGGGCCATCGTTGCTTCGGTGAGAACCGGGTGCAGGAGGCGGCGGGCAAGTGGCCGATGTTCAAGGAACACTTCGAAGGAATTGATTTGCATCTCATTGGCCCGCTGCAAACCAACAAGGCACGTCAGGCGATGGAGTTATGCAACGCCATCCATTCGGTTGATCGCCCGAAGCTGGCCAATACCCTGGCTCGACTGGCGCAGGAGGTCGGAAGCTGCCCCGCGCTTTTCATTCAAGTCAATACAGGTGAAGAAGAGCAAAAGGCGGGGATTTTGCCGTTAGAGGCGGATAGTTTTGTAGCCGAATGCCGTGCGCTTGATCTACCTATCCAAGGCCTGATGTGTATTCCGCCAATCGAAGAAGAACCCGCACTACATTTTGCTCTTCTGGCCAAAATCGCAAAGCGAAATGGTTTGACGGGCCTGTCGATGGGGATGAGCGGTGATTTTGAACAGGCCATCGCACTAGGGGCCACCCACATACGCGTTGGTTCGGCCATTTTTGGCGAGCGTGTCAAACCTCAGGGATGATCAAACGCGTGCCGGGTATGATACGGCGGGCAATCCAGTGCAGGTGATCACGCCGAAAGGCAATGCACCCTTCAGTCGGATACGCGGGTCTGCGCCATTGATGAATAAAAATGGCTGACCCGGAACCCGGCACCGCATTGGGCCAGTTCCAGTTGGTGATCAAAACCAGATCATATAGCGGATCCGCGCGGCGCAGTCTCTCATGACTAAACTCATAAGGTGCTGTGACCAAAGAGTTATATTTATCATCCGACATATCATCTGACCACAGATCCCAAGGGCCAATGGGCTGGGCCCATCCGGCAGGCGGTGAGATGCGATCAGGGCGGTAGAGCATTCCTACGATTCGATGGGTTCCGGTCGGCGTCGCGCCATCGCCTTCGCGCTTTGCGTTGCTGAGCCCTCCTTTCCCGATGGAACAGGGAAACACGCGCCCCATGAACCGGGCCCCGCGCGGGGTTAGTACTAGATCACTAGGTGTCAAAGCAGATGCCCGGACTTCGCGGCCTTGGTGGCCAGATAGCCTTGATTATGTGCAGTTTCACCGACCTTCAGCGGCACACGCTCGGTTACGGCGATGCCGGTTTTTTCCATCATGGCGATCTTGGCAGGGTTGTTCGTCAGCAGTCGAACCGAGCTGAAGCCCAGCGATTTCAGGATGTCCGAACCCAGCCGGAAATCCCGTTCATCATCCTCAAAGCCCAGCCGGTGGTTGGCCTCAACCGTGTCAAACCCTTGATCTTGAAGGAAATAGGCCCGCATCTTGTTGGCCAACCCAATCCCGCGACCTTCCTGATTCAGATACAGCAATACGCCCGCGCCTTCATTCCCCATCTGCGCCAGAGCCCCGCGCAGTTGAGGCCCGCAATCACATTTAAGGCTACCCATCAGGTCACCCGTGAAGCAGGCTGAATGCAGGCGGGCAAGGACCGGCTTGCTGCGATCCGGACGCCCGATTTCCACCGCATAATGTTCTTCGCCGCCATCTTCGGGGCGGAACACGTGCAGGCGACCGGCCTCGGACACTTCCATCGGCAGGCGCGCGGCGACAACCTCGTGCAACGTACTGCGTTCTGCCAGATGCGGCGCGGCGCGCGCGTGGTCGATACATGTCAGCCCGCGCTCAGCAGCAAAGGACCGGCCATCTTCGACGGGAACGACCACCGCAGCGGGCAGAAGACGCGCCGATTTGGTCAGCGCAATGGCGATGCGATGCAAGTTGGCACTGCCCTGCCGCTCGGTCATCAGCGGGCCTTTCATGGGCGCGTTCAGATCGTCCGACGGGTCAGCAACGGCCTGCACCCAACTGATATCTGCGTCCGCAGGAACAAGAACCCGCGCCAGATCTCCGTCATAGGCCCGCGCCTTCAGCGTCTCGGCCCGCCGTCCGGTGATCGCCACAACAGGCGTGCCACCAAGCTTGCGCAGATCGGTCAACCGTTGGGGGCTGAGCGTTTCTGTCGACGCCGCCAACACGCAAAACCCGGTGTCATCGGTCAGTGCCACCGGAACACCCATGCGCAAATCGGCCCGTGCGCGGGCCAGCAATTCGGTCATGTCAGGGCTGAGACTCATCGATGATACCTTACAACATCCGGCGAATTACTACCGGTTTCACCCGGAAAAGTGAAACATTTCCGCTGCGTCCGACACGAAGGCGTGAGACGATTGCAGCAAAGCTTGCTGATTGCATATTCCAAACGCAAGTGATGGAAAAGGCTTAGGAGGACCGCAGATGGCTCAGCTCAAGAAAATCCTGCTGGTGGATGACGACGAAGACCTGCGCGAAGCGCTTAGTGAGCAGTTGGTGATGACCGAGGACTTTGACGTCTTCGAAGCCTCGGACGGTGCATCAGCAATGGAGCGGGCCCGCGAGGCGATCTACGATCTGGTCATTCTGGATGTTGGTCTACCTGATACCGATGGGCGAGAGCTGTGCCGCCTGATGCGCAAACAGGGCGTCAAAAGCCCGATCCTGATGCTGACCGGCCATGACAGCGACGCTGACACCATCCTGGGCCTGGATGCTGGCGCTAACGACTATGTCTCGAAACCCTTCAAATTCCCGGTTCTGCTGGCCCGTATCCGCGCACAGCTGCGACAGCATGAGCAATCTGAGGACGCGGTGTTTGTGCTGGGGCCGTATACCTTCAAGCCAGCCATGAAGATGCTGATCACCGAGGAAGACCGGAAAATCCGTCTGACCGAGAAAGAGACGAACATCCTCAAGTTCCTCTACCGTTCGACCGATGGGGTGGTCGCCCGCGATGTGCTGCTGCATGAGGTCTGGGGCTATAACGCGGGTGTCACGACTCACACGCTGGAAACCCACATCTATCGCCTGCGTCAGAAAATCGAGCCCGATCCGTCCAATGCGCGCCTTTTGGTCACAGAATCGGGCGGATATCGATTAGTGTCTTGATCGCCTATGGATTGATTTGGATCAAAGTGATACTCTGCACTCATAATTAGGTTACTCCCATCCCGCGCATGTCCGGGTTATGACATGTACCTCCCTGTTGGACTGCCGGGCCTGATGGCCCGGCTTTTTTTGTAATGGTGCGGTATCAAGACGTCAGTTTTTTGGGTTTAAGTTCAAGAATCCAGCACTAACGAGACCACGAATGGAACTCTCACGAAGCCTCACTCTTTGATAAATAGAAACCGCTTATTCTTTGCGATTTTCGTTCGCGGCGATTTCCAATTCAATTTCGATGACGCACTGGCGACGGATGGAAAAAATTTCTCCATCAAAGTCCTCAGAAAAGAAGTCGCCATCTTGGTCGTAACTAACGGACCTGCCATAGATGCCGTAGGATACACTCTTGGGAATTTCTGAAGGGCAAGCCAACCGTGAGTTTTCAACAATAGCGCGCCATTTGGGACCGTGGGGATCGAATGACCAAGTTGGGTATGTATCGGCAAAGCTGGTTTTTGCGCCACTGCTTGTGCGCTCCAGTATTACGTGAGAAATCGTATGGCTCGATGGCTTGCGATAAGCCCTGACGTCTATACCGTTGAACGGGCCAAGCTTAAACTCTTTGTATAAAAATAAGCGCACATAGATCAGGTGGTTGAATGTACGCGATAGCCAGCGCCTCATATCGTTTTCCAGATAGCCTTTTGAGGAAACAAGGAGTTACAGGGTACAGTTACAAAAAAGAAGAACAATGTCCGCTGCAAGCTTTATCTTTGAAGTCGCGTCCGCATCTTGGCGGGCAGGTGCGTATTGTTGTTGTTTGTTAACCCAACCGGCTAAGTGACTTTTTCTCGTGGTGCCCGGTGTTCTACCACGCTAACCTCCGCCCAACTGCGACAGAGGATTCCCCGACCATGCCCTTCACCCTTGCCACCTGGAACATCAACTCGGTCCGTTTGCGTGAGCCTATCGTGCTGAAATTGCTGCAGGAAGAGGCTCCGGATGTGCTGTGTTTGCAGGAATGTAAATCTCCGGTTGAAAAGATCCCGACCCAAGGCTTTGCGGAACTGGGCTACACGCACATGGTGGCGCGTGGGCAGAAGGGTTACAACGGCGTCGCCATTCTGTCGCGCTTGCCGCTGGAGGAGGTGGGCGATAAGGATTTTGCCGGTCTCGGCCATGCCCGCCACATCGCAGGGCGGTTGGAGAATGGGGTCACGATCCACAACTTCTACGTCCCGGCGGGCGGGGATGTGCCGGATCGTGAGGTGAATGAGAAGTTCGGGCAAAAGCTCGATTACCTCACCGACATGCGCGATTGGTTCCATGCGAAAAAGCCTGAAAAATCCATCTTGGTCGGCGATCTGAACATTGCCCCGCGCGAAGATGATGTCTGGTCGCACAAGCAGCTGCTCAAGGTTGTCTCTCATACCCCGATCGAGGTCGAGCAACTGGCCGAGACGCAGGATGCAGGCGGTTGGGTCGATATCACCCGTCAGGATATCCCCGAAGGGCAGCTTTATAGTTGGTGGTCTTACCGCGCGCGGGATTGGGATGCGGCAGACAAGGGGCGGCGGCTGGATCACGTCTGGGCTACGCCGGATATTTCCAACGCAGGCCATTCCAGCCGTATTCTGCGCGACGCGCGCGGGTGGGAGAAACCCAGCGATCACGCCCCGGTCTTTGCCAGTTTCGATCTGTAACTGTGCAACTCGGCCCTTGGTTTCTGTGCCAAGCGGTTGCATATAGGGCGCAAGTTTGAACGAAAGAGTATTTGCCATGGACCTTCTGAACAGCTCAGACAGCACCGCCGCCACCGATCTGATCAAGGATGGATCTGAGGCGACGTTTATGGCCGATGTGGTCGAGGCGTCGCAGGAAACCCCCGTGATCGTGGATTTCTGGGCGCCGTGGTGTGGTCCGTGCAAGACGTTGGGTCCGCTGCTGGAAGAGGCCGTGACCGCCGCCAAGGGCGCGGTGAAGATGGTCAAGATCAACGTGGATGAGGCGCAGATGATCGCGTCGCAAATGCGTATTCAGTCAATCCCCACCGTTTACGCGTTCTTTAAGGGTCAGCCTGTTGACGGGTTTCAAGGGGCTGTGCCGGGGTCCGAGATCAAGGCCTTTGTGGACAGGGTGATCGAAGCGGCAGGTGGCGAAAGCCCGGGTGGTCAGTTGGAGGATGCCGTTCAGGCCGCCGAGGAAATGCTGGCCGAAGGGGCCGCCGTCGATGCGGTGCAGACCTTTGCGGCCATTCTGGGCGAAGACCCCAACCATGCAGCAGCCTATGGTGGCTTGGTGCGGGCGCATATCGCATCCGACGATCTGGACCAGGCCGAGGCGATCCTGAACGGAGCCCCTGCAGAAATCTCCAGCACGCCCGAGTTGGAAGCGGCCCATGCTCAGCTTGAGCTGGCGAAACAGGCCGCGGACGCCGGGCCGGTAGCTGAACTGATGGCAACAGTCGAGGCCGAGCCTGACAACCATCAGGCGCGTTTCGATCTGGCGCAGGCTCTGCACGCCAATGGGGATGTCGAAGACGCCGTCGCGCAATTGCTGGAACTGTTCCGCCGGGATCGTGAGTGGAATGACGGTGCGGCCAAGACGCAACTGTTCACGATCTTCGATGCGCTCAAGCCCAATGATCCCATTGTTCTGAACGGGCGGCGCAAGCTCAGCTCGATGATATTTGCCTAATTCCAGATCAGAGCTACACTCGGATACATGATGCATCCCGCTGACCTGCCGGAAACGGTATCCGTTTTTCCATTGCCCGGGGCGCTGTTGCTGCCCCGATCTCGCCTGCCGCTGCATATCTTTGAGCCGCGTTACCTGCAGATGCTGGACGATGCGCTGAAGACCAAGGAACGGCTGATCGCAATGGTCCAGCCGAACCCGTCCTTGAATGATGAGAAAAAGCTGCATCGGATCGGATGCGCGGGTCGCGTTACCCAGTTTTCTGAAACAGAAGACGGGCGCTATCTGATCACCTTGACCGGGGTGTCCCGGTTCCGCATCAAATCAGAGCTTGATGGGTTCACACCCTATCGACGCTGCGAAGTGTCCTGGGAAGGGTTTGACCGCGATCTTGGGAAATCCGAGAAGGATGACGGGTTCGACCGGACCCGGTTCCTAACCTTGCTGGAACGGTTTTTTGACTCCCGTGAGTTATCGACCGATTGGGATTCGCTCAAGGATGCGGATGATGAGCTTTTGGTGAATTCCCTATCAATGCTGATGGACTTTGATCCCGAAGATAAACAAGCCCTGCTTGAGGCCCCGTGCCTGCGGACCCGGCGCGAGACCTTGGTGACATTGATTGAATTCGCTATGCGCGGCGGATCAAATGAGGAAACTTTGCAATGAGCGATAGCGTGAACGCCTTTGACCGCCATATGCTTGAGGCGCTTGTTTGCCCTCAGACACAGACCACCTTGCATTATGATGCCGAAAAACAGGAACTGGTGTCCAAAGCCGCAGGGCTGGCCTTTCCGATCCGAAATGGCATTCCTGTGATGCTGGTCGATGAGGCGCGTCAGCTGGATTAAATCGAGCGCCCTTGTAAAAGCTTCGGCAGGTCCCCGGTCAGCCCCGCAGCTTCGCGTACGAAACCGCGGCGTAATCCGGGCAGTGAGCCAACGATCCCCATCCCGATATCCCGTCCAAGCCGAAGCAGCGGATTGTCGTTCGAAAACAGCCTGTTGAACACATCCGTCGCCATGGCGAGTGAGGCGGTATCGAACCGCCGCCATTCCTGATACCGCTGCAGCACTAGGGTTGAGCCGATCTCTTCACCCCGCCGCCCGGCCAGTGTCAGCACTTCGGCCAGCGCGCCCACGTCACGCAGACCGGCGTTCAGACCCTGACCGGCAATCGGGTGCATCCCATGTGCGGCGTCTCCAACCAAAGCCAGATGATCGGCGATGAAAGAATTGGCGATGGTCAGGTTCAGCGGATAGGTGAATCGGTCGCCTTGCAGGCGGATATCGCCTAAGAAGTCGCCGAACCTTGGGCGCAGCGCCTGAAGATACTCAGCCTCAGGTAAGGCGTTGATTTGATGCGCGGTTTCGGTCCGTTCGCTCCAGACAATCGAGCTGCGGTTGCCGGTCAGGGGCAGAATGGCCAGGGGGCCTGGGGGCATGAAGAACTGATGCGCGATGCCGTGATGCGGCAACTCATGTTCAATCGCGCAAACCAGTGCGGTTTGGCCATAGTCCCACCCGGTGCGTTTGATCCCGGCCCGCGCTGCCGTGCCGCTGCGACGTCCGTCGCAGCCGACCAGCAACTGCCCTTCGATCGTGGTGCCGTCATCCAGTGTCAGAACGGCCCCGCTCGTATCCGTTTCCTGCGCTACAACGGTCTTGCCGTTGATCAGGGTGATGCGCTTGTCCTCGGCCATCGCGTCCAGAAACGCGCGGCGCAGGTGGCGATCCTCGACCATGTAGCCCATCGGGCCCTCTTCGATTTCGGCATGGTCGAAATGCATGAAAAAGGGCGACGGGCCTAAGCCCGCATGCCCATCGGTGACCTTGATTTCAAGCATTGGCTGAGCGTGTTCAGCAACCCGATCCCATATCCCAATTGCATCCAGCAACCGCTGAGAGGCCAGCGCCAAAGCATAGGACCGCCCGTCAAAACCCGCAGTCTTACGTGTCTTTTCGGCCAGTGCATCAATCACCGTGACCAAATGACCGGTCTGAGCCAGTGCCAGGGCCAAGGCGGGGCCATTTAGCCCTCCGCCAACGATCAGAATGTTCGAGCCTCGTGTCATGCCCTGCACTATGCGCGCCCTTTCGGGATTGTCCATGTGCGGTCCTGTCGCTACCGTCCGGTTCAGCCAAAAAAGAAGGAGCGCGGTGATGCAGGAATGGTTGACGATGACAGCCTGTGATCTGGGTCGAGGTATTGGCATGGGGCAGATCGACCCGGTCGAGCTGACCGAAACCTACCTAGCCGCCATTGACGCCCATCCGCATCGTGATCGTATCTATGCGCGCGTCACCCATGATCGCGCACGGGCCGAGGCGAAGGCTGCAAAGGACCGCGCCGCTTTGGGTTTGCGCCGGTCGCTGTTGGATGGCGTTCCGATCAGTTGGAAGGATCTGTTCGATACTGCCGGTATCGGGACCGAGGCGGGATCCGCCCTGTTGAAAGGCCGTGTGCCCGAAGCAGACGCCGTGGTTGTGCGGAACGCCACCGCGATGGGTACGGTTTGTCTGGGCAAAACCCATATGAGTGAGCTTGCCTTTTCCGGGCTTGGTCTGAACCCGATCACCGGCACTCCGCCTTGCGTTGATGATGAAGAGGCTGTACCGGGCGGCTCATCTTCGGGTGCCGCGGCCTCGGTGGCCTGGGGGTTGGCGGCCTGCGGGATCGGATCGGATACGGGCGGGTCTGTTCGCATTCCGTCGGCGTGGAACAATCTGGTGGGGCTGAAAACCACCGCAGGCCGGGTCAGCTTGGAAGGGACTGTGCCGCTCTGTTTGCGCTTCGATACTGTTGGCCCACTGGTGCGGTCGGTCGAGGATGCAGCGCATATGCTGGCTTTGCTAGAGGGCGGTGCGCCCACCGATCTGCGCGGTGGGTCTCTGGTTGGACGCCGCTTTGCTGATCTTCAAAACGTGGCCAAAGATGACCTAAGGGATGAACCGCGCAAAGCTTATGAGGTGGCGTTACGCCGCCTGACGGATGCCGGGGCCGAGATTGTTCCGCTTGAGGTGCCCGAGTTGAACGAGGCGATGGGCCTGTCGGGTGTGCTCTATACCACCGAGGCGTATGGTCTGTGGAAAGACGTGATCGAAGCCAACCCCGACGCGATGTATCCCGAAATCCTCGAACGATTCCGCATGGGACAGGCCCATTCCGGGCCGGACTATGTCGCGGCCTGGTCCAAGCTCAAAGCCTGCCGCGCCGCATGGGATGCAGCTACGGCCGGGTTCGATGCGGTTCTGGCCCCCACTGCGCCCATACTGCCACCCAATCTGGACCGGTTGATGAGCGACCACGACTACTACGTAACCGAGAATTTGCTTGCCCTGCGCAACACCCGCATCGGCAACCTGATGGGGCTGGCTGCCCTGACCCTGCCGACCGGAACACCCGGTTGCGGGCTGATGATGCTGGGTTATCCGGGTTCGGAAGAGGCGCTTTTAAGGCTGGGATCAGCCGCCGAATCTGCATTGGCCTGAATGCCACAATCCCCTGATTCGACGTCTCTTTGTCTGGACGGGGTGGGGTGTGATCTGTAATCTGTCAAAAAACGGGGCGAAAACGATCCCGATCTTGAGGCAGTAGTTATGAATTTTCCCGAGCGGTTTTCGAACCTACCGGAATATGCATTCCCGCGTCTGCGCACCTTGTTGGATCATCACCAGCCGGGCGGAGATGTCATTCACATGACCATCGGCGCGCCGATGCATGATTTCCCTGCTTGGGTGACAGATGTCATCACTGAGAACGCGGCAGGGTTTCAGGGTTATCCGCCCAACGAAGGCTCGCCCGAGCTGCGCGGTGCGATCACCGACTGGATCAAGCGCCGCTATCGCGTGAGCATGGACCCCGACATCAATGTGATGGCCCTGAACGGCACCCGAGAGGGGCTGTACAACGCCGCGATGGCCCTGTGCCCCGAGCAGAAGAATGGGCAAAAGCCGGTCGTTCTGTGCCCGAACCCGTTTTATCAGGTCTATATGGTCGCTTCGATCTCGGTTGAGGCAGAGCCTGTCTTTGTACCTGCGACTGCGGCTACAGGTCATCTGCCTAATTATGCCGCGCTGCCCGAGGACGTGCTGAACCGAACGGCGGTTGCCTATATCTGCTCTCCGGCCAATCCTCAGGGGGCCGTTGCATCACGCGACTACTGGGCCGAGCTGATTGCTTTGGCTGAGAAATACAATTTCCGCATCTTTGCGGATGAATGCTATTCCGAGATTTATCGCAACGAAGCGCCCATAGGCGTCTTGACCGTTGCGCAGGAGATGGGCGCTGACCCTGAACGGATCACTCTGTTCAATTCGCTGTCGAAACGGTCGAATCTGGCCGGTCTGAGGTCCGGTTTGATTGCTGGCGGGCCCGAAACGATCAAACGTGTCAAACAGCTGCGCAACTATGCCGGTGCGCCGTTGCCTTTGCCTTTGCAAGCCGCTGCCGCGCGGGTTTGGGCGGATGAGGCGCATGTCGCGCAGAACCGTGCGCTCTATCAGGAAAAATACGCCCTTGCGGACGAGGTTTTTGCCAATGTGCAAGGCTACATGCCGCCCGAGGCCGGATTTTTCCTATGGCTGCCGGTCGAAAACGGCGAAGAAACCGCATTGAAGCTGTGGCAGGAGACCGGAGTGCGGGTTCTGCCGGGCGCATATCTTTCTCAGGGTGATCCGGGGCAAAACCCGGGCGAACACTTTATCCGGGCCGCCATGGTGGCCCCAAAAACAGAGTTGCAGCGCGGGCTGATCACGCTCCGCGACTGCATCTATTCGTGAGGTACGAGGGCAAAATGGCATCATTGAACGCGCGCAACCGCGATCCGCTGTTGGATAGCACCACACAGGCCGCCATCGAGCGGCGCAGCAAGGAATTGATCGGGATCGCCTTGATTCTGCTAGGCTTTGCAGCTGCCGCGATGATCTGGTCCTACACACCCGAGGACCCAAACTGGATGGTTTCGACCGATGCGCCGGTGCAGAACTGGATGGGCCGGGTCGGTGCCTGGATTGCAGCGTTTTCCTTTATGGTTGTGGGCTGGGGCAGTTGGGGCTTTGCCCTGGCATTGATCGTCTGGGGCGTGCGGTTCGCCGGTCATTTCGGCGAGGATCGCGCCATTGCCCGGCTGATCTTTGCACCTATCTGGATCGCAGTTCTGGCCGTCTACGCAGCAACGCTGGTGCCCGGAGAGGCCTGGCGCGCGACCCACAGCTACGGCCTGGGCGGCTTGGGTGGTGATACTGTGCTGGGCTTTATCCTGCTGATCCTCCCGATCTCGTCGGCTTTTGTTGTCAAACTGATGTCATTGGTTATGGCGCTTGGCATGCTTGCGCTAGGTGTCTTCGTCCTGGGCTTCATCAGAAGTGATGTACAGCGCGGGTTTAGGGCCTTCCTGCTGGGTTTGGTGGTGTCCTATGACATGCTGATGACCCTGCTGGGTCGTGGAGCTTCGGCCACGGCGCAAGCGGCGCGGGATCGTCGCGCGCAGTGGAAAGAGCACCGAGCAGCGCGGGTTGAGCCTGTCTTGCAGGATGCGGTTGCTTTTGGTGATCCCGTCTTTGAAGAGCTGGAAGAGGAAGCGGACGAACCTGCCCCTAAAACCGGCCTGCTGGCTCGTATGCCAGCCTTGATCCGCCGCCCTGATCCGATGCCTGAACCGGAATTGATCGAAGCAATGCCGGTCGAAGGTTTTGACGAAATGCCGGGCGAAGATCGTATCCGTTCCAAGATTTCGGCCGCGGTGCGTAATCGCAAGGTGGCGACGGGTGAAGTAACACCCGAGCCTGATCCGAACTTGCCGCTTACCAAAGGCCGGGGCCGGGGGCCTGATCCCCTGATCCTGAATACAGGTGCTGCGGCGGAACTGCCGCCCGAACCACCGATCAGCTGGACCGATCTGCCACCCGAGCCGACCCTGAGCGCCGATGCCACGACAGAGTGGCAAGAACCGCTGCATCAGGATTTTGCGGCTGAGCCGGAACTTGAAGACGACGATACTGTGTTCGAAGATATGCACGCATCTGAACCGCAGGCGCGCCCTGCGATGAAAATCCCGGTGGCTGAACCGCGCAAGCCGGTGGTTGCCCAGCCCGTGCGTCGCACGCCGCAGCCATCACGCCGTGCGCAGGCCGAGGCGCAGCCGACATTGTCCTTTGAGGAGCGGCATTCAGATTTCGAATTGCCCCCCTTGGGCCTGTTGTCCAACCCATCCACCATTCAGCGCCACCACCTGAGCGACGAAGCGCTGGAGGAAAATGCGCGGATGCTGGAAAACGTGCTGGACGATTATGGCGTCAAAGGTGAGATCGTCAGCGTCCGCCCCGGTCCTGTGGTCACCATGTACGAACTAGAACCCGCGCCGGGCCTTAAAGCCAGCCGTGTGATTGGTTTGGCCGACGATATCGCACGCTCGATGTCTGCCTTGTCGGCGCGGGTTTCGACCTTGCCGGGCCGCTCGGTCATCGGGATCGAACTACCTAACGAAAATCGTGAGATGGTGGTGTTGCGCGAGATCCTCGCCAGCCGTGATTTTGGTGACGGTAACCATGCACTGCCTTTGGCGCTGGGCAAGGATATCGGCGGCGAATCCGTTGTGGCGAACCTTGCGAAGATGCCTCACTTGCTGATCGCGGGGACCACCGGTTCCGGTAAATCGGTGGCGATCAACACCATGATCCTGTCGCTGTTGTATAAGCTGAGTCCGGATGAATGCCGCCTGATCATGATCGACCCGAAGATGCTGGAACTGTCCGTATATGATGGCATTCCGCATCTGCTGTCGCCCGTTGTGACCGACCCGAAAAAGGCGGTTGTCGCTCTAAAATGGGTCGTGGGCGAGATGGAGGATCGGTATCGCAAGATGTCCAAAATGGGCGTGCGTAACATCGCGGGCTACAATGGGCGCGTGAAGGATGCGCTATCCAAGGGTGAGATGTTCAGCCGCACGGTCCAGACGGGCTTTGACGATGAAACCGGCGAACCGATGTTCGAGACTGAAGAATTCGCGCCCGAGGCGATGCCCTACATCGTCGTCATTGTCGATGAGATGGCTGACCTGATGATGGTGGCAGGCAAAGAGATTGAGGCCTGCATCCAGCGTCTGGCGCAGATGGCGCGGGCCTCGGGCATTCACCTGATCATGGCCACGCAGCGCCCCTCGGTCGACGTGATCACCGGTACGATCAAGGCGAACTTCCCGACCCGGATTTCGTTCCAGGTAACTTCGAAGGTCGATAGCCGCACCATTCTGGGTGAGATGGGCGCCGAGCAACTGCTGGGGCAGGGTGACATGCTCTATATGGCGGGTGGCGCCAAGATCACCCGTTGCCACGGACCGTTTGTCTCGGATGAAGAGGTCGAGGAAATCGTAAACCACCTGAAGCAATTCGGCCCGCCGGATTACATGAGCGGCGTCGTCGATGGACCGGCCGAAGAAAAGGCCGACAACATAGACGCCGTTTTGGGGCTGAACACTGGTGGCAACACCAACGGCGAAGATGCGTTGTATGACCAAGCGGTGGCAATTGTGATCAAGGATCGCAAATGCTCGACCTCATACATCCAGCGGAAACTTGCCATCGGTTACAACAAAGCCGCGCGGCTGGTTGAGCAGATGGAGGACGAAGGCGTTGTTTCGGCGGCAAATCACGTCGGTAAGCGGGAAATCCTCGTCCCCGAACAGTAGGATATTTAATAACAAGGGCAAAAGGCTTATCTGGACCTTATGAAACAGATTGCTTTTGCCCTTGCACTGACATTGGCCGCGCCTGCGGCCTGGGCGGCGGACAAACTGCCGTTGTCAGAGATTTCGAACTACCTGAACCAAATGAAAACGGTTCAGACGAGTTTTACCCAGGTCAATGACGATGGCTCGCTGAGCACCGGCCAGCTTTGGATTCAAAGACCGGGCAAGATGCGGTTCGAATATGATCCGCCGGACAGCGCTGTTGTTCTGGCACGGACGGGCAGCGTTCTGATCTTCGATCCCAAATCAAACCAACCACCCGAGCAATATCCGTTGAAGCGCACACCTTTGTCCTTGGTTCTGGCACGCAACGTCAATCTGGGGCAGGCCAATATGGTGGTTGGGCACGAGTTTGACGGTACGGCAACGGTTGTCACGGCGCAGGATCCCAAGAACCCAGACTCAGGTCGGATCGAGCTGATGTTTACCGACAATCCTGTTGAGCTGCGAAAATGGGTGATCCACGACAATGCAGGCACCCAAACCACTGTGCTGCTGGGCCCGCTGAACAAGGGCGGTACCTTTGACCAGGATCTCTTTTCAGACAAATAGCGAATAAGGGTCAGCAAAACCGCTGACCCCATCACGCTTAGTATCGGCAGTTTGCCAGCTGAGACTGGTACATATCAGCGCGCGCATCCACGTCGCTGGCCACGCCAAGCAACCAGGATTTGCGATTGTAGCTGCCACGCGCATACCCCGTGTGCCCTTCGTGATAGGCTAGGTACTGGTTACGCGTGTCGGAGGGGTGGATGCCATTCCGCTCGTAGCTTTTGTTCATGTACCAACCGATAAAGTCCGACGCATCGCCGATCCGATCCCGCTTGGCGCGGCGCTTGCCGGTTTCACGCTGGTATTGCTCCCACGTGCCATCCAGGGCCTGACCATAGCCATAGGCGCTGCTTTGACGGCCCATCGGGATCACGCCCAGAACATAGCGGTGTGGCGTGCGCGCATCGTGGCGATACCGGCTTTCCTGATAGATGGTGGCCATCTGAACGTGAACGGGAACACCCCATTTACGCTCGGTTTTTTGGAAGGCCCGGATATAGTCGGGCTTTTCGCGCGCAATACTGCACGCGTCATTCAATCTGCTGGGCGGTTGCTTGGAACCACCCCCACAGGATGCCAAAAGCAGCACCCCAAGGAGTACGAAAAGAAATCTGCTCATGTGCCTCATGCCTTTTTTCTGGCATTCTAGCGCAGATTGAGCGTGGATGGAATCACAATCGCTAGAGCACAAGTGCCAAAACAAGTGGCAGTGTTGCAACGGACACCAGCGTTGACACCATAACCATCCCGGCCACCGCATCTGCATCCGCTTCAAACCGTTCGGCCAACAGATAAGATGTGACCGCGACCGGAGTACACATCTGCAGGACCAACACACCAAAGGCGATCGCTTCAAGATCGAATGCAACAGCAACAAACCAACCCAGTGCAAAGCAGACAGCGACTTTCAGAAGGGACAGCCAGACTGCTCGACCCAGACTGCGCGTGGTGAGCCGTGCAATAGCAACACCAACAGTGACCAGCATCAACGGCACAGCCATTTGCCCCAGCAAATCCAACGTGTTGGTCAAAAAAACTGGAGTCTCCCACCCGCGCCACAAAAACAGGGCGCCGAGAATCGTGGCCCAGACCATAGGTTGCCGGATGACCTGCCCATGCGCGCCTTTTCCGGCAACCAAATAAATACCGTAGGTGAAGGAAAACAAAGCCGTCACCGACAGGAAAATCACGGCATACCCCAGTCCCGCCTGACCAAAGGCGAAGATGCACAGCGGCAGCCCGAGATTGCCGGTATTGCCAAAAATCAACGGTGATAGATAGGTGCGCTGGTCCAGTTTCAGTACGCGAACGAGGACCCAGAAGACAGCTGCCAGAACAAGGTTGGCGACGATCGTAGCGATGGTAAAGCGCGACAGGTCACCGCCGGGTATCTCGGTTTGCATAAGGGCGACAAAGATCAGGCTGGGGACCGCCAGTGTCATGGCAAATCGGGTGACGAATTGCAGTCGATATTCGAACCCCAACTTGATCCAGGCAAAGCCGATCCCGGCCAGAATGAAGACCGGCGCTACGATTTCGAACACTGTCAGTAGAAGGTTCACAGACTGTTTCCCCGAATTTCAGATCAATGATTGGCTTTTCCGCCCGGAAAGAGGTAGTAACTTCTTTGGGGGCTGAAACAATGCTAAAGACACACGCCAAATACGGCCTTGGACAGGTTGTTCGACACAAAAAACATCCCTTCCGAGGGGTGATTTTTGACGTCGATCCGGAGTTTTCGAACACCGAGGAATGGTACGAAGCCATCCCCGAAGACAGTAGGCCGATCAAGGACCAGCCGTTCTATCATCTGCTGGCCGAGAACGATCAATCCTTCTATGTCGCTTATGTTTCAGAACAAAATCTGATCGAGGATCAATCGGGCGAGCCGGTCGAGCATCCGGATATCCCCAATATGTTTGGTCCTTTCGAAGATGGGTCCTATCCGCTGCACTTTCATCTGAACTGAACCTTTGGGCCCGTGGGGCCAAAGGCGACTGTGTCTAGTAGCCGAGTGCACATCCATCCTTGCGCGGATCGCTTGCGCCTTCCAACACACCATCCTCGCGGATTCGAATAGCCTGGGCCCCGCCAAGCGGGGTTTCTGGAATCGTGACAGTGTGGCCAATATCCGCCAATTGTTGAGCGACCTTCTCTGAGAAGCCACGTTCCAGTTTCAGAACTCCGCCATCGGCAAAAGCACGGGGGGCATCGATGCTGGTTTGCAGCCCAAGGTTGAAATCTGTCAGGTTCGATACAAACCGGGCGTGGCCCGTTGGCTGATATGCCCCGCCCATCACTCCAAACGGCATCATGACGCGCCCTTTCTCGGTCAGCATGCCCGGAATGATTGTGTGCATCGGGCGTTTCCCGCCGCCCAATTCGTTGGGATGACCGCGTTCCAGCGTAAAGCCCGCTCCACGGTTTTGCATCAGAATACCGTATTTTTTCGAAGCAATCCCCGAGCCGAAACTGTGAAAGATTGAATAGATCAGCGACACCGCCATCCGGTCCCGATCAACAACTGTGATGTAAACCGTGTCTTTGTGAATGGCTTCGGTCAGCGGTGCGGGAGACCCCATTGCGCGTTTGGGATCGATCAGCGCAGCGAGGCGTTCGGCCACGTCTGGGTCGAGGAATTGTTCCGCGCGCGCGGTGTGGTCCGGATCGGCGATGAATCGGTTACGGGCATCATAGGCTAGCTTGGTGGCCTCCGCTTCGATATGAACCCGATCTGCGCCCAACGGATCCATGCGCGCCAAATCGAAGTGTTTCAGGATGTTCAGAAGCAGGATGGCGGTTGCGCCTTGTCCGTTCGGTGGATGTTCAAGCAGATCAATGCCACCGTAGCTGCCGCTCACCGGATCTGTTGGCGTGCATTCTGTACGTTCAAAATCACCGTCAGTGTGGACACCACCGAGTTGAGACAGGGCAGCCAGCATATCCTGCGCAATTTCACCTGTGTAAAAGGCCTCGCGCCCGTTTTTGGCGAGGCGGCGCAACACTTCGGCCTGACCGGGGGATCGGAAAACCTGACCAATCTTGGGCACCTTTCCATCGATCAGATAGTGTTGTTTGGCAGCCCCTTGCAGGGTTGGTGCCCCACTTTTCCAGTCGAATGCAACGCGTGGCGCGACTGGGACACCCAACTCGGCATAGTGGATGGCGGGTTGCAGAATTGCGTCCAGACCTAGCCGCCCTTCAGCTTCAGACAGATGGCAAAAGGCATCGACCGCGCCGGGAATTGTGACCGCATCGGGGCTGGTCAGGGGGATCGCGGTCAGCGACCGGGCACGCAACGCATCAGCATTGGCCCTGAACGGGGCTCGGCCTGATCCGTTCAGCGCGCGCACCTTGCTTTCGCCCGCCCGATTGAACAGGACAAAGCAATCGCCGCCCAGCCCGGTCATTTGTGGTTCGCAAATGCCCAGCAGAACCGCCCCGGCAATGGCCGCGTCCATCGCGTTACCGCCCTGTTCCAGAATATCTAGCGCGGCCTTTGCCGCCAGAGGATGCGATGTTGCGCACATTCCCTCGGTTACCAGAACCTCGGAACGTCCAGGCAGGTGCAAATCGCGCATAACATCTCTCCTCTTCCTTGCCGTGGCGAAGGTAGAGTGAGGGGAGGGATTGTCCAGTGATTTCAAGGCGAGGGAGGTTCCTCGGCGCCGTTCACTGGGTGGGGGCTGTGACACTTGGCGCCGAGGGAAGCTATCTGAGCTACGAGTCACTTTATGATGGTTGTTTGCGGCGCCACAATGGTTCGAAAAAGGCGTTATTGTGGCGTTATGTCTGCAGTTAAGGCTGGCGTTCAAAGTCGAATCTTAGAGACAGGCGATTGCATCCCTGATGTCGCTCATAGCAGATATCACTGGTCAGTTGATTGATCAAAAACCAACCAAAACCACCTTCGGGCAAATCCTGTAGGTCCGTTTCGACCGAGGCTGGGGTTCCGTCAGGCAATTGATACCCGGGCATCGGGTTCCCGGTGTCCGAGATCAAAATGTCCAATCGGTCACGTTCCAGCCTACAGGTTACCTGCACCTTAGCGGGCGCTATCCCCTCATAGGCATGTTCAACGACGTTATTGATTGCCTCGGCCAGGGCAATCTTAACATCATCTGCCATATGATCAGGCAACCCCTGCTGCGATAGCCCGGCGCTGAGCTGTGCAATCCCGGCGCTGGCTTCTACCTCTGTGGCGGGAAAGCTGAGCTCCAAGCAGGTTTCGTTCCGTATCGGCGTCACGCAGTCCACTCCTGCCAGATCAGTCCAACGTCTCTGCCAAGGCATCGTCCAGAGTGGTGAACAGTTTAAACACTGTGTCCATGCGCGTCAGGCGAAAGACCTTTTCGACAACCGGTTGCAGGCCTGACAAATCCAGCCTGCGCCCGTCCCCAAGCTGTTTCATCGAGGCAACGATGGCACCCAGCCCGCTCGAGTCGATGAATTCGACCCCTGTCAGATCTAGTATGACGCGGTCGCAATCCGTTTCGGTTTCGCGCCGCATATCCTCTTTGAACTGGATGGCCATGGCAGCATCGATTCGGTCAGATTCAACTGTTATGACCTGAGTGGCCCCGGTCGTTTTGCTGGTCAGACCCATTGTGACCGCCCTCTTTGCTAAAACTACGTCGTAGAAATACGCTAGACGGCAAATCTTACCATTCGGTATTCAGGGTGCGGAAATCGAACAAAGGAAAGCCGGGATGAAAGATGTTGTGATCGCAGGGGCCGCTCGTACCCCTATGGGTGGGTTTCAGGGCATGTTTGATGGCGTCTCGGCGGCAGAGCTTGGTGGAACGGCGATCCGGGCAGCTCTTACGCAGGCAGGCACCCAGACAGTGGATGAAGTTCTTATGGGTTGTGTTCTTCCCGCAGGCCAGGGGCAGGCCCCCGCGCGCCAGGCCGGGTTTGCAGCTGGTTTGGGCGAAGACGTGCCCGCAACAACGCTGAACAAGATGTGCGGGTCGGGTATGAAAGCTGCCATGATGGCCTTTGATCAGATCGCGCTGGGTCATGCGGACCTGATGGTTGCGGGCGGAATGGAGAGCATGACAAATGCACCTTATCTGTTGCCTAAAATGCGGGGGGGCGCGCGCATCGGGCATGGGCAGGTTGTGGATCACATGTTTCTTGATGGCCTGGAAGACGCCTATGACAAAGGCCGCCTGATGGGCACCTTTGCCGAAGACTGTGCCGAGGCGTATCAGTTCACGCGCGAGGCGCAGGACGAATACGCCCTGCAATCTTTGTCTAACGCATTGGCTGCACAGGAAAACGGCGCCTTCGACCAAGAGATCACGCCCGTATCCGTGCGCACCCGCAAGGGTGAGGTGACCCAGTCCACCGATGAGCAGCCTGAATCCGCCCGGCCTGAGAAAATCCCGACCCTGAAACCTGCCTTCCGCAAGGATGGCACAGTCACTGCGGCCAACGCTTCCTCAATCTCGGATGGTGCTGCCGCGTTGGTACTGGCGTCTGCCGCCCAGGCTGAAGCGCAGTCTCTGACTGTCCGTGCGCGCATCCTGGGCCACGCCAATCATGCGCAGGCACCGGGTCTATTCACGACGGCTCCGGTTCCCGCAGCGCGGAAACTGCTGGATCGGATCGGTTGGTCGACCGAGGATGTCGATCTGTGGGAGGTGAATGAAGCCTTTGCCGTGGTCCCTATGGCTTTCATGCATGAAATGGGATTGCCACGTGAGAAGGTGAACGTGAACGGCGGCGCCTGTGCGCTGGGTCATCCCATTGGCGCATCGGGCGCGCGGATCATGGTTACGTTGCTGAACGCGCTTGAAAAACGGAACCTCAAACGCGGTGTCGCAGCGATTTGTATTGGCGGAGGGGAAGGCACCGCCATCGCCATTGAACGTGTTTGACGCTCTATCTTTTTCTACATAGTTCGGGGATACGAGGCTGGTTCTCGTATCCTCTGCCGGAAAGTGCGTCATGACCGTCGACTACGATACCCTTGCCAAAACCATTGCGTCCCTGACTGAGGGGGAAACGGATCATGTTGCCCTTATGGCCACCATCGCCTGCGAGGTGCATCACTCCGATGATCGGTTTGACTGGACCGGGTTCTACCGCGTGACCGAGCCCGGCCTGCTGAAGATCGGACCGTATCAGGGGGGCCATGGCTGTCTGGTCATTCCGTTTGAACGCGGCGTCTGCGGGGCCGCCGCGCGCACGGGTGAGGTGCAACTGGTGCCGGATGTGGACGCTTTTCCCGGCCATATCGCCTGTGCCTCGTCCACCCGGTCCGAGCTGGTTCTGCCGGTTCGCGACGCCACGGGTGCGCTGATCGCGGTATTTGACATAGACAGTGATCAGCCCGACGCATTTGATCAAACCGATGCAAATCGCCTTGCATCGATCCTGACCCAGACGTTCGGCGGCTAATTCTCACGCGCCCTTATCCATACATTAACACCGTCTAAGTGGTCGTGAAAAAACTCTTGGAAATTTCACAGAACTGCGCCATCGTGAAAAATGAGATGTAAATTTCACGAGATTCGGAGATCCCTTTGAACAGTCAGGCCCCGCAAAGCGCCACACTCGGCGCGGACCTGCGCGCCCTGCGCAAGGCGCGGGGGCTAACCTTGTCCGAGATTGCCGAGCGTCTTAACCGCTCCGTCGGGTGGCTCAGCCAGGTTGAGCGCGACATGTCCGATCCGTCGATCTCGGACCTGCGCCAGATTGCAGAATGTCTGGGCGTGCCGATGTCAATGTTGTTTGCGCATTCCTCGGTGCCCGCGGAAGAGCAAGGTTATGTGGTCCGTGCCGGGTCACGCCGACCAATGGGCTCGGGCGAGGAAGGGCTGATTGAAGAGCTGCTTTCGCCCGATCTGACAGACGATTTCGAAATGGTCCATTCCACATTTGAGCCTCGATCGAAAATGCAAAAGCCTGCCAATCGACCGACGCAGGAAGTTGGATATATGATCTCGGGCCGGCTGGATCTGACCATCGGCGCGCGTCAATACACCGTCGAACCGGGCGACAGTTTTCGGATTAAGCATGAACCCTATCAATGGGCGAACCCCTATGATGAGCCTGCAGTGGCTATCTGGGTGATCGCTCCGCCGGTGTATTGATGAGCTTTGAAGCCTGGACCATATTCGCGCTGTTCTGGGTGGTCTTCGTCACCACCCCGGGGCCGAATGCGGTCAATTGTATTTCGAATGGGATGAGCCTGCCGCTACCCAAAGCACTGCTGGGGGTTTTGGCCATCCTAACCCAAGCCAGTGCGTTTCTGATCCTGTCCGCGCTGGGCATCACTGCGCTGATCGCGGCCTCGCCGACCGGGTTCTTCATCGCCAAACTGGTGGGGGCGGGGTTCTTGATCTGGGTTGGTGTTCGGGCTTGGATGAACGCGACGAAACCGGCACCGGCATCCGAAAGACCCGCGCGGCATGTCTATCTGCATGCGCTGGCTGTCGCGACGATCAATCCCAAAAGTGTGGCCGGGTATCTTGCCGCTTTCTCGCAGTTTGTGCAGCCGGATGTGCCGATCTGGCAGCAGATGGGGGTGATCATGCCGACCGCGCTGGTCATCACCACACTTAGCTATACCGGGTTCACGGTGCTGGGTGCGTTGATGGGCAAAGCCGCGCTAGGGGCCGTGTTCAACATCTGGGTGCGCCGCGTGATGGCGACCTGTTTCATCATCTATGGCGTGTTGCTGGGAGCCAGCTCAACGCCAGCAGCAAAGGGATAGACACATGCAGTCCGGTTCCTGCCTATGCGGTGCGGTTGCGTTTTCGATCGACGGCGACCTGTCACCGCCCTCGGTCTGCCATTGCGGCCAATGCCGCAAGCAATCGGGGCATATCTGGTCGTCGACCTCGACCCATCACGACAACTTGAGTTTTACCGCCAGTGACACGCTGCGCTGGTTTCGTGCTTCAGAGGCCGCCCGACGCGGTTTTTGCAGCACGTGCGGCTCGTTCCTGTTCTGGCAGCACAACGACGAGGACACGATTTCCATCTCCATGGGCGCGTTGAGGGAACCCACGGGCCTGACGCTTTCGAAACACATCTTCGTCGTCGACAAGGGCGACTACTACGACATCACGGACGACCTGCCCCAACGGGCACAGTAACAGGGATCAAGACACATGAGCGATTTTCCAACAAAAGCCCGCGTGGTTATCATCGGTGGCGGTGTGGTGGGGACCTCCTCGCTGTATCATCTGGCCAAGAAGGGCTGGACCGATTGCGTTCTTCTGGAAAAGAACGAGCTAACTGCTGGATCGACATGGCATGCGGCGGGCAACGTGCCGACCTTCTCGAATTCATGGGCGATCATGAACATGCAGCGCTATTCGACCGAGCTGTATTCACGGCTGGCCGAAGAGGTCGATTATCCGATGAACTACCACGTCTCGGGCTCGATCCGTCTGGCTCACAGCAAAGAGCGGATGCAGGAATTCGAGCACGCCATGTCGATGGGCCTGTATCAGGGCATTCCGATGGAAATGTGGACCCCGGAAGAGGCCAAGGAACGCTATCCGTTCCTGGAAACGCATGATCTTGAAGGTGTTCTGTATGACCCAACAGATGGTGATATCGATCCGGCACAGCTGACACAGGCGCTGGCCAAAGGAGCCCGCGATATGGGTCAAAAGATCATCCGCTTCTGCCCGGCGACAGGTGTGACCCAGCATGATGATGGCACCTGGACCGTGCATACTGACAAAGGCGACATCGACTGTGACTATGTGGTCAATGCCGCCGGTTACTACGCACAGCGCGTGGGTGAATGGTTCAAGCCCTTCGGCGGCCGCACCGTGCCCGCCATGGTCATGAGCCATCAGTATCTGCTGACCGACGAAGTCCCCGAAGTCGAAGCGTGGTCGAAGGAAAACGGTGGGAAGAAACTGCCTCTACTGCGCGACGTGGATATCTCTTACTACCTGCGACAAGAGAAGCACGGCTTCAACCTTGGCCCGTATGAGCCCAACTGTAAGGGCCACTGGATGACCGAAGATGACCCGATGCCCGAGGATTTCTCGTTCCAACTCTGGAACGACGATTTGGACCGGATCGAAGACATCGTCACCGATGCGATGGAGCGGGTGCCGCTGATGGCGACCTCGGGCGTTGGCCGCGTTATCAATGGCCCGATCCCCTATGCGCCGGACGGTCTGCCGTTGATCGGCCCAATGCCGGGTGTGAAGAACGCGTTTGAAGCCCACACCTTTACCTTTGGCATCGCGCAGGGCGGGGGCGCCGGCAAGGTGCTGGCCGAATGGATCGTTGATGGCGCCACCGAATGGGATATGTGGGCCGTCGATCCGCGCCGATACACAGATTATACCGATCAGGACTACTGTAACCAGAAGGGCCTGGAGGTTTATGGCAACGAATACGCCATGCATTTCCCCCACCACGAATGGCCTGCCGCGCGAGACAAGAAGCTGTCTCCAGTGCATAACAAGATCATCGCACAAGGGGGCGTCATGGGCGCGTACAACGGCTGGGAACGCGCCAACTGGTTCGCGAAGCCGGGCGACGATACTTCGTTGGCTGCCACCCATACCTGGGGACGTTCGGGTCCGTGGGAGCAGCGGGTCAAGGAAGAATGCGAGACGGTGCGTGACCATTGCGGCGTGCTGGACCTGCCCGGGTTCTCTCGGTTCATGGTCAAGGGTGACGGCGCGGCCGAAGCGCTGCGCGGGCTGGTCGCGGGCGGCCTGCCCAAGGTCGGTCGTATCAACCTGGTCTACATCTCCGATCCGCGAGGTCGCATCCTAACCGAGATGTCCTGCCTGCGACTGGGCGAGGATGAGTTCGTCATGATCACCGCCGCGACAGCACAGTGGCATGACCGTGATATCCTGAAAGCCGCGATGCCCGCTAACGTCAGTGTCGAGGATGTCACCACAACACGCGACACGCTGATCGTGACCGGCCCGAAATCGCGCGAGGTTCTTTCGGGTCTGACCGATGCCGACCTGTCGCTGGGATGGCTGACCCATCAAAGCGCCACTGTGGCCGGGCAGCCTGCCCATCTGATCCGCGTGTCCTTCGCAGGAGAACTGGGCTGGGAAGTCCATGCCCTGAACGCGGATATGCCAGCCATCTACGACGCGATCCTCGACGCCGGGGCCAAACCGTTCGGCATGTATGCCTTGAACTCCCTGCGCATCGAAAAGGGTTACCGTGCGTGGAAGGGCGATCTGTCGACCGATTACTCGCTGCTCGAAGGCGGGTTGGAGCGGTTCGTTAAACTGGACAAGCCCCAGGACTTCCCCGGCAAGGCTGCAATCCTGAACGAAAAGCAGCAAGGGGTGAAGAAAGCCTTTGTCACGCTGACCGTTGAGGCGGGCGATTGCGACGCGCCTTACATGTCCTGCATCTGGCAGGGCGATCAGATCGTGGGTGAAACGACCTCGGGCGCATGGGGCTATCGCGTTGGAAAGTCCATCGCGCTGGGCATGGTCAAAACTGATGCTGCGAACCCCGGAACCGAGCTTCAGGTGGAAATCTACGGCCAGAAATACCGCGCTGTGGTAGAACAGGACCAACCGCTCTGGGATCCGGCGAACGAGCGGCTGCGCGCCTGACCGTTGAAAGGAAGACCATATGGGCAAACGCTATTCAGTTCTGGGGCCTGGTGAAGGCCCCAACTATGACTGGGAAAACGACCATACGTTTGTGAAAGTGTCCGGTCGCGATACGAATGGCGCTTATACCCTGATGGAGGACAACCTGAAGGCCAGCTTCGCGCTTGGCCTTCATCGTCATGAAACTCACGCTGAAACGTTCTATTTTCTGGATGGTGAGGTTGATTTTTACATCGATGGCGATTGGCATCGCTGCGGGGCAGGGACAACGATGCACGTGCCCCCCGGTGTACCGCACGCGTGCCGAACAGCGGGCAATGCACCCGCAAGGATGCTGATGATCTACCAACCTTCGGGTTTTGATGATTTTCTGGCTGAGATGGCGAATATGAGTGAGGCTGACTTTGCCGATGAAGCGAAGATGGCAGCACTCAATGCCCGCTACGACATTGTCCCGATGGGCCCCGTTCCTCCCCATCCCGATGACGCAGATTGACCAGCGACCCCTATGACCATCCCGACCAAAATGTCCGGCGTTTACCTGACCCACCATGGTGGGCCCCAGGCGCTGGAATGGCGCGAGGATATTCCAGTGCCAACACCTGGACCAGGGCAGGTTCTGGTGCGCGTTGCAGCTGCCGGGGTCAATAACACGGATATCAATACACGGGTCGGCTGGTACTCTTCGGATGTAAAGGGGTCCACAGACGACGTCGATCAGGATGTCGAGGCCGGGGGCTGGGACGGTGCGTTACAATTCCCTCGGATTCAGGGGGGTGATCTGTGCGGCATTGTCGAAGCTATCGGTTCTGATGTGGGGTTCAAACCGGGGCAGCGTGTGACCTGCCCGATCAACCTGCCGCGTCCGCGCCCCGGTCACCCACACGGGTACATTGCGCTGGGGTCCGAGATCGATGGCGCCTTTGCGCAATATTGTCTGGTTGAGGCGGATGATCTTTATGACGTCTCCGCTTCGCCCCTGTCAGATATCGAGATCGCGGCCATACCTTGCGCCTTTGGGACCGCCGAGAATCTGCTAACCCGCGCGGGTGTCACCGCTGGTCACAAGGCCCTGATTACCGGCGCATCGGGTGGCGTTGGCCTGGCCGCCGTGCAACTGGCCCGTCTGCGGGGCGTGCAGGTCTGGGGCGTTACCGGGGAAGTCAAAGCCGAGGTGGTGAAATCTCAAGGCGCAGTCGGAACCTTT
The DNA here is from genome assembly GCF_056541465.1 of Ruegeria sp. AH12. NCBI lineage: Bacteria > Pseudomonadati > Pseudomonadota > Alphaproteobacteria > Rhodobacterales > Roseobacteraceae > Ruegeria > Ruegeria sp. AH12. Next base: position 106,273 of record NZ_JBQFYL010000010.1, read on the forward strand.
GACCGCGATGCGCCTCTGCCTACCGATATGTTCGATGTTGTAATCGACGTGGTTGGTGGCCCGGCATGGGCAAATCTGATCCTTGCGCTGAAACCCGGCGGCCACTACGCCGTATCCGGCGCAATTGCAGGCCCGATTGTACAGGCAGACCTGCGCGATATCTATCTGCGTGACATCACCATCCACGGCTGCACGCATCAATCGCCCGAGGTCTTTGGCCGCTTGGTCGAACTGATGAATGTTGGTCACATCAAACCGTTGATCTCCCAAACATATCCCTTAAAGGATATCACCCAGGCGCAAGAGGCGTTTCAGTCCAAAGCGCTGCCGGGGAAACTGGTGCTGATCCCGTAAGGAAGGTTTGGTATGGCGGAGATTACTTTGTTGGATGGCTCAATCGGGCAAGAGCTGGTGAAGCGCAGCAGCAAGCGCCCGACACCCTTGTGGTCAACGCGAGTGATGATCGATCATCCCGAACTGGTCCGTGAGGTTCATGCCGAATACTTCGCGCGCGGCGCAACCGTTGCCACGACCAACACCTATGCTGTTCACCGCTCGCGCCTGGTGCGCGAAGGGATCGAGGATCAGCTGTCGTTGCTGATTCAAACCGCTGTGACCCAGGCTAAGGCCGCGCGGCCGGATGGGGTCGGGCGGGTCGCTGGATCGTTGGGGCCTCTGCTGGCGTCATACCGGCCCGACCTGATGCCTGACCCGGACGACGCGGCCCAAAAGTTCAGCGAACTGGTCGCGTTGATGGCGGATGACGTGGATCTGTTCCTGCATGAAACCGTGTCTTCGGTTCTTGAGGCTGAAGGAGCCCTGCGCGGGACGGCCAACTGTGGCAAGCCTGTCTGGCTGGCCGTGTCGGTGATGGATGAGGACGGAACACGCCTGCGCTCAGGCGAGCCGCTGCAGGAAATCGCCCCACTGGTCGCCGACCATCACCCCGACGCCGTTCTGATCAACTGCTCGCGGCCCGAGGCAGTCCCGGCGGCGTTGGATGTTTTGTCCGGTATGGATCTGCCATTCGGGGCCTATGCCAATGGTTTCACCCATATCGCAGATGGGTTCCTGAAAGACGCCCCGACTGTTGATGCGCTGGAACGGCGCAATGACCTGAGCCCCGAGGCCTATGCCGATCATGCCATGGCTTGGGTCAATCAAGGTGCAACGATAGTCGGCGGATGCTGTGAGATCGGCCCGGACCATATCGAAGCACTAGCACAGCGCCTTAAATCTGCCGGCCATAAGATCGTCTGAGACATGTGCGGGGCGGAATGACAGAGACACCCGTTTCAGCCTCTGCCGATCAAGGCGCTGATCTTGTTCATTTCGACATACTGGTCGCGCCGGGCTATGTGCTGCTAGAACTGGCCTCGTTGGTGGATGTCTTGCGCATTGCAAACCGGGTCTGCCCGTCGCCCCGATTTTCTTTCAGCTACCGATCCCTGCGCGGCGGACCTATTGCCAGCAGCAGCGACGCAACCGTTGAGACCAAAGCCGTTTTGCCCAACCCGACGGCGACCTACCTTTTTGTCATAGGCAATACCAACCCGGATCAGCCAGACCTGTCACTGGGCCGTGTCGTATCGGACTATACCTATCGCGGTGCGCAGGTATTCCTATTGGCCGAAGCAGCCAGCCGTTACATAGACGAACAGGGCACAGCCGATTTGGCAACGCATTGGGAAAACGCTTCTTTCCTGCGCGAACGTGGCGCAGGTTTTGAGGCCAAACTATCAATCGCAACCGAACGTGGAGCGGTGGTCACCTGCGCCGGGATGGGCGCGACGACAGATATCGCGCTGGCGGTGATCGGGCGCCACATCTCAGGCGCTGTGCAAATGACAGTGGCTGATATCATGCTGCATGAAAACATCCGCGATTTTTCGTCCTTACAGCCGTTTTCCGGGGCAAAGACCACGGCGACCGGGGACCTCAAGCTGGATCAATGTATCAAGCTGATGCAGGCCAATATCGAAGAACCGCTGCCGATTCATGAGATCGTAGACCTGCTGGGCCTGTCGAACAGGTCGCTGGAACGGAAATTCAAAGCCTTCTTCGGCACCACGCCCAATGGGTTTTATCGGGAAATGCGGCTGGCCAAGGCCAACAACCTGTTGCTGAACACAACCATGAGCGTCCGTGAGATCGGCCTCGCCTGCGGCTTTCCAAACGGGTTCTCGTCGGTCTACCGAAGCTTTTTTGGGGTCACGCCTTTCGCGATGCGGCGCCAGAAGAGGCAAACCGCGCATAGGTGATTTTTGTAGTTGTGCTGACGTTTTTGACAGGTTTTCTGTCGATCTTCCATGCGATGCAGGGGAAAACCTGACAAAGCGGAGTCTGCACAATGGTTGATCTGCCCAGCAAAGCCCGAGTGGTCATCATCGGTGGCGGTGTAATTGGATGCTCGGTTGCCTATCACCTGACCAAGAAGGGCTGGCAAGATGTTGTCCTGCTTGAGCGCAAGCAATTGACCAGCGGCACGACATGGCATGCGGCCGGCCTGATCGCGCAGCTGCGCGCGACGGCAAACATGACCAAACTGGCGAAATACAGTCAGGAGCTTTATGGCGCGCTGGAGGAGGAAACTGGCGTGGCCACCGGGTTCAAACGCTGCGGTTCGATCACCGTGGCCTTGACCGATGAGCGCAAGGAAGAGATCTACCGTCAGGCCGCCATGGCCCGCGCGTTCGGTGTTGAGGTCGAAGAGATCTCGAACGAGCGCGTGCAAGAGCTGTATCCGCACATCAATCTTGAAGGAGTAAAAGGGGCCGTTTACCTGCCTCTGGACGGGCAGGGTGATCCGGCGAACATTGCGCTGGCGCTGGCCAAAGGTGCCCGCCAGCGCGGTGGTGTCGTCAAGGAACGGGTGAAAGTCACAGATGTCGTCAAACAGGGCCGCAAGGTCACGGGCGTGGACTGGGTCGCCGACGATGGCAGTACTTCGGGCCATATCGAATGCGAAATGGTGGTGAACTGTGCCGGAATGTGGGGACATGAAGTTGGACGCATGGCGGGTGTGAATGTGCCGCTGCACGCGTGTGAGCATTTCTACATCGTGACTGAAGGGATAGACGGTCTGACTCAGTTGCCGGTGCTGCGTGTACCGGATGAATGTGCCTATTACAAAGAAGACGCAGGGAAAATCCTGCTGGGCGCGTTTGAGCCAAACGCCAAGCCCTGGGCGATGAACGGCATCCCCGACAGCTTCGAGTTCGATCAATTGCCCGAGGATTTCGACCATTTCGAACCGATCCTCGAAGCTGCCTGTGAGCGCATGCCGATGCTGGCCGAAGCAGGGATTCATACCTTCTTTAACGGACCGGAAAGCTTTACGCCCGACGATGCCTATCATCTGGGCCTTGCGCCTGAGATGGACAATGTCTGGGTCGCCGCCGGGTTCAACTCCATCGGCATCCAATCCGCCGGTGGCGCAGGCATGGCGCTGGCCGAGTGGATGGATACGGGCGAGAAACCCTTTGATCTGGGCGATGTGGATATCAGCCGGATGCAGCCGTTTCAGGGCAACAAGCAGTATTTGTTTGAACGCTCGAAAGAGACATTGGGCCTACTTTACGCTGATCACTACCCCTATCGCCAAAAGGCCACCGCACGCGGTGTGCGCCGGACGCCGTTCCATCATCACCTGAAGGAACAAGGGGCCGTTTTCGGCGAATTGGCCGGTTGGGAACGCGCCAACTGGTTCGCCAATGACGGGCAGGAACGCGAGTATCAGTATAGCTGGAAACGACAGAACTGGTTCGAAAACTCTGCCGCCGAACACCGGGCCGTGCGCGAAAATGTCGGCATGTATGACATGTCTTCCTTCGGCAAAATCCGCGTTGAAGGGCCGGATGCCGAGAAGTTCATGAACTATATCGGCGGCGGCGATTACGCGGTCGCCAATGGCAAGATCGTCTACACCCAGTTCCTGAACCGAGCGGGTGGGATCGAGGCCGACGTGACAGTTACCCGCCTCACCGAGACCGCCTATCTGGTGGTCACCCCGGCGGCGACCCGCTTGGCTGATCAGACCTGGATGATGCGCCATGCGGGTAATTTCGACGTGGTCATCACGGATGTCACCGCGGGCGAAGGTGTTCTGGCCGTCATGGGACCCAATGCGCGCGCGTTGCTGGAAAAGGTCTCTCCGGCGGATTTCACGAACGCGACCAACCCTTTTGGTACCGCGCAGAACATCGAAATCGGCATGGGCCTGGCCCGCGTCCATCGGGTGACCTATGTGGGTGAGCTTGGTTGGGAGATCTATGTCTCCTCAGATATGGCCGGCCATGTGTTCGAAACGCTACATGACGCCGGGCAAGACATGGGGCTGAAGCTGTGCGGGATGCATATGATGGACAGCTGCCGGATTGAAAAAGGTTTCCGCCATTTCGGGCATGATATCACCTGCGAAGATCATGTGGTCGATGCAGGGCTAGGCTTTGCCGTCAAGGTCGACAAGGGCTGCGATTTCATTGGCCGTGAGGCCGTGATCACACGCAAGGAAAATGGGCCTCAAAGCCGTCTGGTACAGTTCAAACTGACCGATCCCGAACCGCTCCTGTTCCATAACGAACCGATTGTGCGGGATGGCGAATATGTCGGCTATCTGAGTTCGGGCAACTACGGCCATACGTTAGGCGGTGCCATCGGCATGGGCTATGTTCCTTGTGAAGGTGAGAAACCGGCCGAGGTGCTGGCGTCGACTTACGAGATCGATGTCTGTGGCGTGAAGGTCAAAGCCGAAGCGTCCTTGAAGCCAATGTATGATCCCAAATCCGAACGCGTCAAAGTCTGAGACGGATCAGGGGGCTCTGCCCCCGGCGCCCTTCGGGCAGCTCCCCCTAGATATTTCGGGCCAGATGAAGCACGGGATTCTGACTTCATCTGGCTAAAAATATCTGGGAGCGCGAGGCAGAGCCTCGCTGAATTTGAACTGAATTGTGCATAGAGTCAGACATTGACCCATCACTATTCGTTATGTCGGGCTTCACCGATTTCGGAGTTTTCAACCCCTTAGGAATTGCCGTACACCGGTCCGGTATCAACCGGAGATTTGCCGTGTCACGCACACCCTCTTCACCACAGAATGTAGATACACCAAAGGGGTTGGTGCTTGCGGTTACGGCTTATGTTCTTTGGGGTTTCCTGCCGCTTTACATGAAAGCGATGGATCATATTGGTCCGGTCGAAGTGGTTGCACATCGTGTGATCTGGTCGGTGCCGGTTGCGGGCCTATTGTTGATCCTGCTGGGGCGTACGGGGGATCTGAAAGCGGCCCTTGGTAATCCTAAGATGCTGGGGATGGCGGCGGTCACGGCTGCGCTGATTTCAGTGAACTGGGCGATTTATGTTTGGGCGATTTCAACCGGGCATGCGCTGGATGCTGCGTTGGGGTATTACATCAATCCTTTGTTCAGCATCGCTCTGGGCGCGATATTGTTGCGCGAGCCGTTGAACCGAACGCAGCTTGTTGCGGTTGGTCTGGCCGCGCTGGGTGTTCTGGTTTTGGTGTTCGAGGCCGGGCGGTTGCCTTGGGCCGCATTGGGTTTGATGGTCAGCTGGGGTTTTTATGCCTTTTTCAAACGCTCTCTGCCCATTGGTCCCAATCAGGGGTTTCTGCTAGAAGTGCTGATCCTGCTGATCCCAGCGCTGGCTTATGTGACATGGTTGGGTGTGCAAGGCACTGGCCATTTCGGGGTAGTTACGTCTGACACTCTGCTCTTGTCTTGCGCAGGTATTGTGACCGCTGTGCCTTTGTTGGTCTACGCCAACGGAGCCAAGCTGGTGCGATTGTCGACAATGGGTATTCTGCAATACATCGCGCCCACAATGATTTTTATCACTGCGATCACATTGTTCGGAGAGCAGATTGATCGTGGCCGGATGATTGCGTTTCCGTTGATCTGGGCGGCACTGATTGTCTATTCGATTCCGATGATCCGACAGGCGCGGCGTCAGGTTTGAAGCAAAAGTTTCGCTGCTCTTTCAGCCCAGATCGCATAGGTCTTGGGGCTGGGATGATAGCCGTCCGGTGCGACCAGGGCTTGATCGTCAGGTAGATCCAGTTTCAGATGCCTGAGTTCTGGGTACGCAGCTACCACTCGTTGCAAACCCTGGTCGAGTCGCGCGGATTGCTGGCCTAGAACCCATGCCAGAGGCTGCGGCAGAGCAGGAAACCGGTTCATTTGGGGGACGGCTGTAACCACGACCCGACATGCGCCAAACTTCTGCGTCAGCAGCGTCGCCAATTGGGTCTGGCGTTCGATGAAACGTTTCAGCGTGACACCACGGGTCACATCATTCACCCCCAATGCAGTGACAACAGCGTCATATGTGCCGCCTAGCTGCGACAGCCGGTTAAGCGTGTCCTGAGTTGTATGCCCGGTGGTGGCTTCTAGCCGCCATTCGACCGCGTGATGCTTGGACAGGTGATGCAGCAAATGGCCGGAAAGGGCCTGATCTTGCCTGCCTGCGCCGACCCCCGCGGCAGAACTGTCACCCGTGATCAACAGGCGCAGCCGGGGCCCATGACCGATTTGCCCCTGGCGCGGGCCAGCGGGTTCCGGCAGCATTTGAACCCTGCGACGCACCGCCAGACCCTGTAGTGCAAGAACCGGGGCCAATGGCACGCGGACGATCTGATCGGAGGCAATCGGGAGCGGCATCGTCAGCTGAGTGCGGATTTGAAGTCCAGAAAGCGCGGATCGCGTGTGACGCGGGCCATCATCGCCTCTCGCAGGGCGCCGATGGTTTTGTAAGGGCGCATGACAACCTCGAATTCCTCTATCAGGCCGTCGTCGTTGAGCGTGATCAGATCCACGCCAACCGCGTCCAGATCAGCGACCTTGCATTGAAATTCCAATGCCCAATCGCAGCCGCTGCCCATGATCCGTCGATACCGAAAGTCGGAAAATACCTGCCCCACGTGGCCTAGGACAGCCGCGACGGGCTCTCGTCCTGTCCATGTGCTGAAATAGGTCGGGGGCATAAAGCGGACGTCTTCGGCCAATAGAGCGCGGATCTGCGTCTCATCCCCTTTGGCGACAACCTGTTGCATGTGTTCGATTGTTGGATGCATGGCATCTCTCCCTTGATCAGTCCAAGGGTTCACGAACACCGTGTGGCACGCAAGGACGACGTTGCGGTAGGGTGCGCCCTGCGTTAGGCAGGCGCGCATGACCGAAGCCTATGATCCCCCGAACACACCGCTGGATGTGCTGCATGAAGATGCGCAGTTGATCGTGGTCAACAAACCTTCGGGATTGTTGTCGGTTCCGGGCAAGGGTGATCATCTGGCGGATTGTCTATTGACCCGTGTCCAGGCCGCATTTCCGCAGGCCTTGTTGGTGCATCGGCTGGATCGGGATACCTCGGGCGTTATGGTGTTCGCCCAGACCCCTCATGCGCAACGGCATCTGAGCATGCAGTTCGAGAAACGTCAGACGCGAAAAACTTATGTTGCGCGTGTTTGGGGGCGGGTCAAAGATAAGACTGGAACCGTTGATTTGCCGCTGATCGTCGACTGGCCCAACCGCCCGCGTCAGATGGTATGTCATGAGACCGGCAAACTGGCGGTGACCGACTGGCGCGTTGTGAAACATGAAGGTGAGAGTACCCGTATGCGCCTGTTTCCCAAGACCGGTCGGTCACACCAGCTGCGAGTTCATATGCTGGCAATGGGCCACCCGATATTGGGTGACCCGTTTTATGCCGAAGGCCCTGCGCGCGATTTCCAGCGCCTGATGTTGCATTCCGAGGCACTGCGTCTGAAAAACCCCGAAGGCGGGGTTTCCATGAAATTCAGGGCACCAGCGGAGTTCTGAGTTCAGGCCGTACTGGTCCACAGCATTTTCAGATTACCCAATGAGAAGCGGCGCCTGCGCTTTTTTGTTCTTGCTTGGCAGGGCTGTCTCGCCTGCGCAAGTTCGCGTTCAATCTCAAAGGCGCGCAGCGTGTGGTCGTCCGACCAGCGGCCAAGTTTCAGGGTCATCATGACGTGGTTGTCGAGATAGGGCATGCCATCACTCCTTTTTCGGGACTGTTCCAGCTTCGCCCATCACTCCTGACACCCCCTTGTCAGTGGGGCGTGCTAATGTGTCAGTAGCGTTGAGGGAGAAAAACATGCGCCGTTCGACCCGATTGTTCGAAATCATCCAGATATTGCGCGCGGCTGATGCGCCGGTGACGGCCGAGGCATTGGCAGCCAAGCTCGAAGTCTCGGCACGCACGGTTTATCGCGATATCGCGGCGCTGCAGGCGCAGCGCACCCCGATCGAAGGCGAGGCGGGGATCGGGTATCTGATGCGCCGGGGATATGATCTGCCGCCGCTGAATTTCGATGCGGAAGAGGTCGAGGCCCTTTGGGTGGGGCTGTCGCTTCTGGCGCGTACGGGCGATAGTGAGCTGCAGGAAGCCGCCCGCCGCATCTGCCGCAAGATCGACGCGCTGCACGACACGCCCAGACGCTGGCTGCAGGTTTCGACCTGGGGAACACCGCCGGATGATCCGGCCAAAGGCTGCGTGCCAGTTGCCAACTATCGAGAGGCCATTCGCAGCGAACAGAAAATCCGCATCACTTATGTGAATGGGGCAGAGGAACGCACCATTCGCGTCGTCCGCCCCGTGGCCCTGATCTACCATATCGAATGCACGATGCTGGCCGCATGGTGCGAGCTGCGCAGCGGGTTTCGCCATTTTCGAACGGACCGTATCTGGGCCAGCGAAAGCATAGATGAGAGCTTTTGCGGCCAGGGTGACTCCCTGCGCACGCTTTGGCAGGAACAGACCCGTTGGGACAGCCATGTCGAAACCGCCTGATCGGTGGGTTTGGGCAGGTATTCGCCGACTTCACCGCATTGTTGCTTGAGCCTTTGGGTAGTCCCCATGATATAACGGGCTGAACAGGGCAAACCCGAACAAACCGGGGGCCGGAGCAGAAGGTGATATCATGACGATTTCCAAGTTTTTTATGGCAACCGGGCTGGGCTCGGCCCTAGCGCTGGCAGCATGTACCGATCCGGGTACGTTGAATGCACCCGGTGATCCAAACCAGAATGCCAAGCAGGGTGCGCTTATTGGCGGTTTGGTCGGGGCAGGGGTCGGGGCCATCGCCAATGACTCGGACCCGTTGCTGGGCGCGTTGGCGGGCGGCGCAATTGGTGCGGCAGGCGGTGGTCTGATCGGCAATCAGCTTGACCGTCAGGCAGCCGAACTGCGCCAGCAACTGGCCAATGACGGCATCACTATCGTGAATACCGGGGATCGTCTGATTGTGACCGTACCGAACGACATCACCTTTGACACCGACAGCGCCACTGTACGCCCGGCCTTGCGCTCGGACCTGGTGAAGGTCGGGCAGAACTTGGTGAACTACCCCAACTCGAATGTGCAGATCATCGGCCATACCGATAGTGATGGCGATGCCGCGTATAATCAGGGCCTGTCGGTCCGTCGTGCGAATGCGGTCGCGGACATTCTGCAAGCCAACGGCGTCGGCTATAACCGCATCACAACCATCGGACAGGGCGAGAACAATCCAATCGCGTCGAACCTGACACCGGCGGGCAAGGCGCAGAACCGCCGGGTTGAGATCGTGATCGTTCCAAGCGGCAACGCCTGATCGCGCAGGGCCTGTGCACGGAATGGGGTTTGGATCGCGCTTGTCCCGGTCTAACTATGGGGAAACAACGAAACGGAGTTTCCCCTGATGTCCAAACCGATCCTACTGGGCCTGTCCGGGTCCCTGCGCCAAAGCGCAACCAACCGCAAATTGCTACGCGAAGCTGCACGGCTTTTTGATCCAGCTGAGTTTGTCGAAGCCGATCTAAACCTCCCTCTCTATGATGGGGATCTTGAGGAAGACGAGGGTATTCCTGCCGTTGTTCAGACGCTGCGGGCTCAGATCGAGCAAGCAGATGCGGTGATCATCTCGACCCCGGAATACAACAAGGGTCCCTCTGGTGTTCTGAAAAATGCGCTGGACTGGGTCAGCCGGACCGAAGGCAACCCATGGGCCGACAAGCCCGTTGCGGTTATGTCAGCCGCTGCGGGTCGTGCAGGGGGTGAACGGGCCCAGATGATCCTTCGGGCCTATATGGTACCGTTCCAGCCGCTGATTTTGCAGGGTCCGGAAATCCATTTGGCCAACAGTTCGAACGAGTTTGATGACCATGGCAGGCTGACCAGTGCGCGCTATGAGCAGACGCTGGGGACCTTGATGCAGAAGCTACGGAACCTGAGCGCTTAGAGCCGGGTCAAAGCGAGGCTTCGGGCCGGAAATCATCCGGGATCGTATCCCGCCCATCCAGCATAAGATCGGACATGACTTCGGCAATTTTCGGGGCCATGCCGAAACCGATCTTGAATCCGCCATTGGCGATGAACTGACCTTTGTGCAGGGGGTGTTCGCCCAGCATCGGCGCGCGGCTTTTGCTGCGGGGGCGGACGCCCGCCCAACGCTCGATCACCTCGGTCCCGTGCAGCAGCGGAACCGCCTGCATGGCGCGCTCGATCACATCGTCCAGCGCGCTGTCGGTGCTGGCGGGATCGTCATAGTCACGTTCCGAGGTCGAGCCGATGGCCAGCGTCCCATCAGCATGGGGCACGATATGGATCGCATCCGCAAACAGTTGCGGCACCGCGCCCGCATCAAACCGCAGCAGCGCTGCCTGACCCTTTACGCCGTTGCCGATAGTTTTACCAAAGGCTTCGCTCAGCTCTTGCAGGCCAGCGACTCCGGTGGCGTGTACAACCCGACCTGCATCGGGTGCGTCAGTGACCACCTTTACCCCCATAACCGCCAAAGCCGCGACCAGCGCGGCGCAAGCGCGGCGCGGATGCATCCGGGCGGTTAGCGTGTCATGAATGATATAGCCGGTCGGGCTGGGCGGGCACCATGATCCAGCTTCAGCAGTCTTGATCACTCGCCACGCGGCAAGACCCTGCCAAAGATCTTGTGCAGTCAGTTCGCGCGCGCGCGCCAGATCAAGGGTGCGCGGGTCGGCAATCGGCTGGATACGCCCCAAACGCCCGTACCCGGCAGAGACACCGCCGACGGCCTCGACCTGAGCCCAGAACGGTTCGGCCATGATCAGACTGTCGAACTGAAAGGCCTTCTTGGCGTTCCAGTTTTCGGGCACATGCGGGGCCAAAGCGCCGACCAGACCGCCGCTGGAGCCAGCGCCCGGCCCAAAGGGGTCGATGACGCGCACCTTCGCGCCGCGCTGCGCGCAGGTCCAGGCGATCGACAGGCCGAAAATCCCGGCGCCTTTGACGGTCACATCGACCATTGCCAAACTCCTTTTCCTTGTTCAGTGTCGCGCCGCTTAGCTACAGGATTCCCCGATGGCAGACCAGCGCGCCGAGGTCACGTGGACCGAGGATCAGATACCCGTCTCGGATCGTTTCGACGACCCATACTATTCGTTGCGAAACGGGGTTGAGGAGACACGGCATGTATTCCTTGCGGGCAACGACTTGCCTGCGCGGTTTGCCCCCGGTTTCCACATTGCCGAACTGGGGTTTGGCACCGGGTTGAACATGCTTACTGTGTGGTCCGCCTGGGAACAGGCGGGGCACACAACCCCGCTGCGCTTCACCAGCTTCGAAGCGTATCCGATGGAACTGGCGGATATGCGGCGGGCTTTGGCTGCATTCCCTGAATTAGCGCCTTGGGCGGATCGATTTCTGGAGAAATGGACAGGGAAAGACTGCCTGCTCGATACGCTGGCATTAACCGTCATCGAAGGTGACGCACGCCAGACGTTACAGAATTGGCTGGGGCATGCGGATGCGTGGTTCCTGGATGGATTCTCTCCCGCCAAGAACCCCGAGCTTTGGGGTGCAGACCTGATGCAGCAGGTCGCGGATCACACGGTCCAAGGGGGCTCGGCGGCCACTTATACCGCAGCCGGTTTCGTGCGGCGCGGATTGGAAGACGCAGGTTTCCAAGTGACCAGAACCCCCGGCTATGGCCGCAAACGCCATATGACACGGGCGGTCAAAGCATGACGCAGCAGAACAACACGCGTGCGGGTGTTGCGTTGATGATTGGCGCGACAATCGTCTTTGCCTTGCAGGACGGAATCTCTCGCCATCTGGCCGAGTCCTATAATACGTACATGGTTGTGATGATCCGCTATTGGTTCTTCGCTGCCTTCGTGATTGCCTTGGCTGCGCGCGCGCCCGGAGGATTGAGAGCAACGACCCGGACCAACCAACTCGGATTGCAGATCTTTCGGGGCGTCTTACTTGCGGCTGAAATCTGCGTTGCCGTATTCAGTTTTACCATTCTGGGGCTGATCGACAGCATGGCTGTCTTTATCTGCTATCCGCTTCTTGTTGCGGCACTGAGCGGCCCGGTGTTGGGCGAACGGGTCGGATGGCGTAGGTGGACGGCGATTGGTGTGGGCTGCGTTGGTGTTCTGATCATCCTGCAGCCGGGGGTTGGGGTTTTTAACCCTTGGGCCATCATTCCATTGATCTCAGCCCTGATGTTCGCGCTTTACGGCTTGCTGACCCGCTATGCCGCGCGTCAGGACAGCACGGCCACAAGCTTTTTCTGGACCGGCGTGTCCGGTGCGGTCGCCATGACATTTGTTGGCATGTGGTTCTGGGAACCCATGGCCCAAGGCGATTGGGGCTGGATGGCGGTGTTGTGCGTCAGCGGGGCGCTTGGGCATTGGCTGCTGATCAAGTGCTATGAGATGGCCGAGGCAAGCGCCGTTCAACCCTTTGCCTATTTCCACCTCGTCTGGAGCGCGATCCTGGGCATTTCGGTCTTTGGTGAAGTACTGCGCCCCGGGGTGGTTGTCGGGGCGGCAGTTGTTGTGGCCGCGGGCCTTTTCACCCTATGGCGCGAACGCAGCCAGGGTTGAGCCGGTCAACTCCTGCGAAAAGGGGATTGGCAGGGCTGGTTGGCCCAGACGCGCGCGGTAAACCGGAAGGCTTTCTGCCACGCGCATCACATAGTTGCGGGTTTCGCTAAACGGGATGGTCTCGATCCAATCGACCACATCCACCTGTCCCCGGCGCGGGTCGCCATAGCGTTCCATCCAAGAAATAGGCCGGCGTGGCCCGGCATTGTACCCGGCCGCCATCATGACCACATTACCGTTGAAATCAGCCGCCAGCCCCGACAGGTAGTTGGCCCCCAACTTGGCATTATACTGCCAGTCCGAGGTTAAGCGCCCGGTCTGATGCCCGCTGAGGATACCTAGCTCCTGCGCCACCAGTTTCGCCGTGGCTGGCATCACCTGCATCAGACCGCGCGCGCCTGCACCGCTGACCACAACCGGATCAAACTCGCTTTCGCGTCGTGCGATCGCCAGTGTCATTTCCTTCGCCATGGGCAGGCCCATATCGGCCACAGGATGCACCGGATAGTAAGCCGCAGGCAGAACCGTTCCGGCGGTGGCTGCCCGTTTGGCAATCATGACCGCCAGATGCGGTTCGTTCAGCTCAATCGCCAGATCGCCCAGCTGAGCGGCCTGAACCGGATCAAGGCCTTCGACCAGATGCGTCAGAAACCGCTCGGACAGGTTATCCTCGCCTGCTTTCAACAGCAGCAGCCCGGCCTCCAGAACGCTGGAATTGGTGAAATCCGCCTGCCGCCAATGCGGCGCACGGCGGGGTGTCGCCAGTTCAGGATCAAACGGGCGTCCGATCTGTTCAGCCGCCAACAACCCGTAGAACGAGGTCTGATTATCCGCCCCGATGGCATAAGCCTCATACGCCTTTTCCGCCTCACCCTGCGCCGCATAAGCACGGCCCAGCCAATACCCCCCGCGACCTTTCGAGATTGGGGATTGCACGGCGTCCGAGAAATTCTGGAAATGACGCACAGCCGTGGCCGGATCGTTCAACCTGCGTAAGGCCAGGAAGCCGGACAACCATTCCAAATCTGCATAGGCATAGCCCATTTCCGGCGTCATGTGGTGGGTTGAGGCCACCTTGTAGGCCCGCGCCGATCGGCCTTGCCGCATCTCCAGCCGTGCCAGCCTGCGCCGTCCTTCGGCCCATTTGTCAGGCTCACCCAAGGCTTCCGGGCTGGTAGATCGGGCCAGCATCAGATCAACGGCACTTTCGTCCAGCTCTTTCTTGTCGCGCCAAACAAAACGGTCAAAGGCAAGACCCGGGGCATCCGCAACCGACTTTGGCACTGCGGCCACCTTTGTATCGACGCCAGGTTGACGCTTTTGCAACGCGATCCGTGCTTCGGCCAGTTTGCGGTCATCTGCGCCCACCAGTGGTAACATCTGGGATGCACTCACCAGATGGCCATCCCATAACATCCGGTCCAACCGCGCTGCGTGATGGGGTTTCAGCAGCTTGCCAAAATTCTCGACGTAGTCTTTCTGTAGCCCCGCGCCCATGGGCATAGTGCGCCACGCTGTGACGATATCCGCCTGTGCCTCACCCTGTTGCCCTTTTGCCTTCAGGGCGACGGCGTAGTTCAACGCGCCCTCCGCCGTTTGCGGTGGCGTATCCGCGTAAAACCTCAAAACGCGATCGGGGTCTGCGCCGGTAAAAGACGGCTCGCTTTTGCGGCGCAGCCAGGCCAGTCCAGGCCAGTCCGGACGGCGATCCAGGAACACCAGCACATCACCCGAGCTGCCAAAGCCCTGCCGCAACCATTCCCATACGATGATATCGCGCGACACCGATCCGCGCTGCCCTGAGACGCGCAGTGCCTCGTTCCAGTCACCCTTGCGCATCTCGCTTAACCCGGCACGCAATTCGGCAGCGGCATCCGCCCGCACGGCCTGTGGCGATAAAGCGGAATACAGAATCACGGCCAACATCAGGCCCAGAACGCGTGTCATGCCTTGCATTTCCCAACCAACCAAGGATAGAGCCTGTGAGGATAAACCTTGCGCCGCCGGGATCAACTCACAAAGCCTAAATCGTGATGGCCCGCGGTGCAAAAATTACGGAAACTGCACCTTAAGGAGCGTGTCATGTTCAAAGGCTCTATGCCCGCCCTCGTCACCCCGTTCACAAACGGCGCGTTGGACTTGGATACGCTCAAACACCTGGTCGAATGGCAGATCGAAGCCGGTTCGACCGGGCTGGTCCCCGTGGGCACGACCGGGGAAAGCCCCACGCTGAGCCATGATGAGCATGAGACGGTTGTGGAAGAGGTGGTCAAAGCCGCCGCTGGTCGCGTACCGGTGATTGCCGGTGCCGGTTCGAACAACACGGTTGAAGCTGTGCGCTTTGTTCAGTTTGCCAAGAAGGTCGGTGCGGATGCCGCACTTGTCGTGACGCCCTACTATAACAAGCCGACTCAGCGTGGGTTGTTCGAACATTTTGCCGCGTTGCACGACTGTGCTGATATTCCGATCATCATCTACAACATCCCCGGTCGCTCGATCATCGACATGACGCCCGCTACGATGGGTGAGCTGGCCAAGCTGCCACGTATTGTCGGGGTAAAAGACGCCACGGGCGATTTGGCGCGGGTCAGCCAACAGCGTGCAAGCTGCGGCGCCGATTTCTGCCAGCTGTCAGGTGAAGATGCGACGGCTTTGGGCTTCAACGCCCATGGCGGTGTCGGGTGTATCTCGGTCACAGCCAATGTGGCCCCGAAACTCTGCGCTGAATTCCAGCAAGCGACATTGTCAGGCGACTATGCCACGGCACTGGCCTATCAGGATCGTCTGATGCCCTTGCATGAGGCCATCTTTATCGAACCCGGCCTTGTGGGTGCTAAATACGCGCTTAGCAAATTGGGCCGCTGCAGCGCTGAGGTGCGCCTGCCGCTGACCACATTGGAAGACAGCACCAAAGCGGCCATTGACGCGGCCATGGCCCATGCCGGTCTGATCTGAGCCTAAACAAGTCCAAGTAAAAAGGGCGGCCTCGATCCCCGAGCGCCGCCCTTTCCATTTCAGCCCGGATCCAGACTTCATCTGGCCAGAAATATCCCGGGGGGTGAATTGAGCCGCAGGCTCAAGTGGGGCTGGCCCCCCTACCTATCGCTTGCCATAGTACAATCCGACCACATGCTCGGCTTGGGCAAAGAACAACCAACGCGACGCGGCAACGCCCGCCAGATGTGAGATCGCGGCCAGCAACGCAAAAAGATGCTTCAACGCCAAACCTCCGACCGGTAGAACCAGCAGAAGCAGAGGCAACACAAAGCCCAGCAAAAACGCGATCATCCGCAGCTTCTGTGCATGTTTGCGACCCACCACATGGACGAATTCCCGCAGCAGGTAGTTGGTGCCTGTATGCGGCGGCTCAAACGCACTCACGGTTCCGCGCGCACCCAATCCGGTTGCGGTGCCCAGATCGGTTCCGGAGTTTGCGAGCGCGCTGTCACCTTGATGCCAGTACAGAATCTGGACCAACGCAGCGATCAACAACAATGGTATGGCGATAGACGTCTGGCCAGCCAGCAGTGCCCCCCCGGCCAAGCTAAAGCTCAGGAACATCGCCGGTGTCAGTTTCAAATTCCAGCGCGGGATCGTCTTGAGCTGTGTGTAGATCATTGATGTCGTAAACACCGTCGCAAGCGAAAACAGTGCGCCCAGCAGTCCAAGTGCGCCCCAATGCTGCCCAAGAAACACAGCGCCGATAGCATAGAACCCCATAATGATCAGGGCGATAACCGCACACCAACCTTCCCGGCTAAGCCAGCTTGAGCGCCACTGCGTGAAGGCTTTGGTCGCGCGTTCCGGGTGGCCAAGGTGAAAGGTTGACGCCATCAGACCGCCGACGGCCAAGGCATAGGCGATGGCAAAAAACACAAACGCAACCCAGCCGGTGACTTCGGGCAGGCCGAGGCCCAGAAAGATAAGCAGACCAAAGCCTAGACCGGACAAGGTGGTGAAGATGATGACAGAAGGGGCCGGATGCATCAGAGCTTCTCCAGTGTTTTATCGAGCCAGCCAAGGAACCCTTTGGGCTCTTCCGCTACAGGGGCCAGCAGAGGGGCGAGAATGTCGATCTGGTCCTCAATCTGATCTTTGGGTCGAGGTGGCAGGTATTTGTTAACCGGTTTGGTGCCCATTTCGGGCATCAGGTCCATGCCGTCCCGCTCTGCCACCAGTTTGCTGACATCGCTGTTCGGATCGCCGAGGTCGCCGAAATGGCGGGCACCGGCCGGGCAGGTGCGCACACATGAAGGCACGCGGTCTACCTCGGGCAGGTTTTCGTTGTAGATGCGATCAACGCAGAGGGTGCACTTCTTCATCACCCCTGCGGCCATGTCCATCTCGCGCGCGCCATAAGGGCAGGACCAGGCACACAAGCCGCAGCCGATGCAATCGCTTTCATTGACCAACACGATCCCGTCTTCAACCCGCTTGTAGCTGGCCCCGGTGGGGCAGACGGTGACGCAGGGTGCATCCTCGCAATGCAGACAGGATTTTGGGAAATGGATCAGCTGAGCCGCACCTTGTTCCGGTTGTACCTCGTAAGAATGCACACGGTTCAGGAAGGTGCCGGATGGGTCGGCCCCATAGGCATCCTGATCCGACAGGGGCGCGCCGTAATTTTCGGTGTTCCAACCTTTGCAGGAAATCACGCAGGCGTGGCAGCCCACACAGGTATCCAGGTCGATGACCAGACCCATCTTGCGTTCGGTGGATTGGGGGAGCTGGGTCATGACGGCCTTGCCTCCGCTTTGGTGGTGAGGGCGGGCTGGGGCTCTGCCCCAGACCCCGGGATACTTTTAGCCAGATGAAGAATGGATCGGGTCATTTTCCGACCTTCCATGCGATATCCCTGGGACCGGTGCCAACCGGGGACTGGATAGCGCCGAATTCAGGTTGGCTTTCCGCATCTGATGGCGGGTCGGCTTTTTCAATCCTGACCTTCAGGTCGAACCAGGCGGCTTGTCCTGTTACAGGGTCAGAATTTGCCCATCGCATTCCGTCGCCCTTTGGTGGCAGGAGTTCGTGGATCAGGTGATTCAACAGAAAGCCTTTGGTGGCTTCGGGGGCGTCGTCCTGTAGGGCCCAGGCGCCCTTGCGTTTGCCGATGGCGTTCCAGGTCCAGATGGTGTTTTCGTTGAGCGCGGCCATCTCCATGACTGGTACTGTGATTTCCCCGTGCGGAGAGCTGACTTTGGCCCAGTCGCCATCCTGCAGCCCGTGTTCGCGCATCAGTTTGGTCGGGACATAGAGAGGGTTGCGCCCGTGCAGCTGCCGCAGCCAGGCGTTTTGAGTACCCCAGCTGTGATACATCGCCATTGGGCGTTGGGTCAGGGCGTTGACGGTGTAGCCTTCGTTACCCTGTTGATCGGTTTCATACCAAATTGGCAGCGGGTCCATCTTGTCTTTGATCCGCTCACGCAGGTGATCCGGCGGCTGGCGGTCGCCGTGCCCTTCGGCGGCAAGTTGGAACTTGCGCATTGGTTCAGAGTATAGTTGGAACAAGTAAGGTTGTGGGCTGTCATAAAGGCCCATGCCCACGGCCCAGTCCTGATAGGCCGCGTTCCATGGTTTGTAGTAGTCGGCCCCTTCCGGGATATGGGCCACGTAGAAACCACCGTTTTCGATATAGCGGTTCAGCTGGTCCTGATTGACCTCTCCACGTCCTTCCTTGTCGCCATCTTCGCCTCGGAACCCCGCCAATGGGCCGATGCCAGGTTTGCGTTGGTGATTGACGATATAGTCGGCATAGTCCTTCCACTTGGGTGTGCCGTCTTCGTTGGTGAAGCCCGGCAGGCTCATGCGGTTGGCGAGCTCGATCAGTACGGATTGGAAGCCGCGCACATCGCGGTCAGGTTCGATCACCGGCCAGCGGATCGCATCTGCGGCGGCGTCGGCCTCGCAGATTGGACGATCCAGCAGGCTGATACAGTCGTGCCGTTCCAGATAGGTCGTGTCGGGCAGGATCAGGTCGGCATAGGCGACCATTTCCGAGGAATAGGCATCCGAATAGATGATATTCGGGATGACATACTTGCCGTCTTCGGTTTTGGCGGTCAGCATCTCCATCACACCTTTGGTGTTCATGGAGGAGTTCCACGACATGTTCGCCATGTACATGAATAGCGTGTCGATCTTGTAGGGATCACCCGCAGCGGCGTTTGAGATTACCATATGCATCAGCCCGTGGGCCGACATCGGATTTTCCCAGGTAAAGGCCTTGTCGATACGCTGGGGGGTGCCGCACTCGTCAAGCAGCAGGTCTTCGGGACCACGCGGGAAGCCAAGGTGAGGGCCTTCTAGCGGGCGGCCCGGGCGACGGTCGCCATGCGGGGTCGGATGCGCCTCAACCGGTTTGGGGTAGGGCGGTTTGAAACGAAAGCCGCCGGGGACCTCGACCGTGCCCAGCAGAATTTGCAGCACATGCAGGGCGCGACAGGTCTGAAACCCGTTGGCATGGGCGGAAATCCCGCGCATGGCGTGGAAGCTGACGGGCCGACCTGTCATCTTGGAATGTGTTTCACCCCGGAAGTCGGTCCATTCATGATCCAGCTCGATCGCCTCATCAAAGGCGACGCGGGCAATTTCGGCGGCAATGGCGCGGATGCGTTTGGCTGGGATGCCACAGCGGTCGGCCACGGCCTCGGGGGCGTGATCGTCGCTGAGGTACTTTTCTGCCATCAGGTGGAAGACCGGGCGATGCGTGATGCCATCCTTTTCGTACGTGGCGGACAGATCAGGGCGAACGCCTGGTTTGTCAAAGGCGGTTGGCTTGCCGGTCATGCGGTCGATCACCAGCGGTTTGCCATCGGCATCGCGTAGGAACAGGCCCTTCTCTGGACCCTCGGCGGCATTCACCAGAACTGGCGCGTTGGTGTAACGACTCAGATAGTCCAGATCGATCTTGCCCGCTTTCATCAGCGCGTGGATCAGCGACAGGATGAACAGACCGTCTGTGCCGGGCGTGATCCCGACCCAGTCGTCAGCCACCGCGTTATAGCCTGAACGGATCGGGTTCACGCCGATCACCCGCGCGCCGCGCGCCTTGATCTTGCCGATACCCATCTTGATCGGGTTGCTGTCGTGGTCCTCGGCCACGCCGAACAGCATGAACAGCTTGGTGTGGTCCCAGTCAGGCTGGCCAAACTCCCAGAAGGCGCCGCCCATTGTGTAGATTCCACCAGCGGCCATATTGACCGAGCAGAAGCCACCATGGGCCGCATAGTTGGGTGTGCCAAAATTCTGTGCCCAGAAGCTGGTGAAGCTCTGGCTCTGGTCGCGGCCGGTGAAGAAAGCCAGCTTTTGCGGAGCCGTCTCGTGCAATTCATTCAGCCAGCCAACAGCAGTGCTGATTGCCTCATCCCATTCGATTTCGCGGAACTCTCCGGACCCGCGCGGACCCACCCGGCGCAATGGTTTGCGTAGTCGGGATGGGGCATTGACCTGCATGATCCCGGCCGAGCCTTTGGCACAGAGCACGCCTTTATTCACCGGATGATCGCGGTTGCCTTCGATGTAAGCAACCTTACCGTCTTTCATGTGAACGTTGATGCCACAGCGACAGGCGCACATGTAACACGTGGTCTTGCGGATCTCGTCCGAGACTTTCGGGCTGGTGTCGATCTTCGGTTGCTGGATTGTCATCTGGCGTCCTTGTTTAGGGGCGTCGGTTCAGGTCAGGAATGTTAGTCCGGCGAGGATAACTCCTGCAATAAAAAGAGTTTCTACAACGATCAGGGCAATTGCGGCGCCGCCGACCGACAGGATTTGTTTCAGGTTGGTTTTCATCCCGACTGCGGCGATCGCGATCAGAAGCAGCCAACGTGACGTTTGGCTGAGCAGTTCCGAGAGGAAGGGTGGGATCAGGCCAAAGGAACTGGCCGCTGCCAGAACCAGAAAGCCGATCACAAAGCCGGGCAGGATCGGTGGCCGCGCGCCCATTTCGTCCGAGTTGGTCAAACCTCGAATGATAAGCGATGCGATCAGAACCACCGGGGCCAGCATCGCCACGCGGAAGAGTTTTACCAGCGTGGCGGTGTCGCCCGTCTGTTCAGAAATTGAAAAACCTGCGCCGACAACTTGTGCCACGTCGTGGATCGTGCCACCCAAAAACACGCCGCCTGCAACCTCGTTCATACCCAAAGTGCGCACCAGGATCGGATAGGCGATCATTGCTATGGTCGACAGTACGGTAACACCAAGCACGGTAAAGATCAGCCGTTCCTCGGATCGCTCATCCTTTGGAAGGATCGCACTGATTGCCATCGCGGCGGAGGCGCCGCAAATGGCGACAGAGCCAGCGGTCAGGAAGGCAAAACGCCATTTATGTCCAAAGAAGTCGGCGATCAGAAGGCCAAAGGCGATCGTGGCCAGCACGCCGCCCACAACCAGCGCGATCAGATCCCAGCCAAGGCCCACCATCAGTGTCATCGAAATGCGCACCCCCAAAAGCGCAACACCCAGACGTAGCAGAGACTTGGCGGAGAAATTGACGCCGGGGACGGTTTTGCCTTCTTCCCCCAGAAAGCTGAGCGCGATACCAAGCAACAGCGCCATCAGCATGGCGGGGGTCGCATAGTGTTCGGACAGAAACTTTGCTGATACAGCAACGATGATCGCAACCATCACGCCGGGAAATAAAGTGCGCAACGTCTGTTTGGCATCCGCGCCGAAATGGTTTTTGAGGTCTAACTTAGCCAGCATCTGTCCTGTGTTCTTTCCTGAACGCGTATCATGTTTGGCGGCAAAGCCGCAAAGATTAGGTGCTAGCTGAATGAACTGGCGGTGGTGGTGAGGCTACACTTAGCGACTGCAACACGGTTACGGCAATCATTTGTGTCACATCGTCTGCGCTACAGCCGCGGGACAGATCGTTGGCAGGTTTCGCCAGACCTTGCAGAACCGGGCCAATCGCGGTGTAGCCACCCAGCCTTTGGGTGATCTTGTAGCTGATGTTACCCGCGTCGAGATTGGGGAAGATCATGACGTTTGCCTGTCCCGCCACAGGTGATCCGGGGGATTTGCGATCCGCGACCGATGGTACAAAGGCTGCGTCGAACTGCAGCTCTCCATCAACATCCAAATCAGTAGCAGCGCTGCGCAGTGTGTCCGTTGCCGCAACCACCTTATCTACATCCGAATGTCGGGCGCTGCCCTTGGTCGAAAAGCTGAGCATCGCAACCTTAGGGTCAACCTGCAGAAGGGCGCGGGCTGAAGTTGCCGAGGCGATTGCGATCTTGCTCAGCTCGTCCGAGGTTGGATTGATGATCAACCCACAATCGGAATAAATCATTGCGCGCGCACCGGGTTGCGCGTTCTCAGGCGGGTACATCAAAAAGAAAGACGACACCATTCCGGCGTCAGGGGCCATGCCGATCACATGAATGGCCGCGCGGACAATGTCTCCGGTCGTGTGAACAGCACCGCCAACCGTACCGTTGGCCCGGCCACTGCGGACCAGCATCGCCGCATAGACAGAGGGGGTTTTGACAGCCGCCTGAGCCTTCGTAAGGTCGACACCTTTGTGCTGGCGCAGCTCAAAATAGGTTTGGGCAAATTCCTCAGACAGGTCCGAGGTTGCAGGGTCATGAACCGCGATACCTGTTGACGGAGCGGCGCCCTGATCTTGCAGCGCGGCTTCTACGTCGGCCCTAGGTCCAACCAGTATGATATCGGCCAGATCGGCCTGATGAGCGGCCAGTGCCCCCGCAACAATGCGGGGATCACTGCCTTCGCAGAGGGAAATCACAGGTCGGGTCGCCGGGACGTTCTGACGCAAAAGCTCGATGGGCGTTAGGGTCATACGTTCCGGCTCCGATCCGAGTTTGGCTTACTGTGCAGCCATGTCGCTGGCATCGATACCGGCAACTGCAACGGGCTTCTTCATCGCGTCGCGGCGGAAGGGCTCACCCAGTTCTTGGTTGATCATGGCTTCGATCAGGGTGGTGATGCCGTTCTTCTGATCTTCGATGGCCTGGTTCAGGGCAGCGGTCAGCTCATCCTGAGTACGGGCGACCACACCTTTCAGACCACAGGCCTGTGCGATACCGGCGTAAGACACTTGCGTGTCCAGTTCGGTGCCCACGAAGTTGTCGTCAAACCACAGGGTCGAGTTCCGCTTTTCCGCACCCCACTGGTAGTTGCGGAAAACGATCTGGGTTACGGCGGGCCATTCCGAGCGGCCGATGGCGGTCAGCTCGTTCACTGCGATGCCAAAGGCACCGTCACCGGCGAAGCCAACAACTGGCACGTCCGGTTGACCGATCTTAGCGCCGACGATGGCGGGCAGACCGTAACCACAGGGGCCGAACAGACCCGGTGCCAAATACTTGCGACCCTCGTCGAAATCTGGATAGGCGTTGCCGATGGCGCAGTTGTTGCCGATGTCGGACGAGATGATTGCTTCGCGCGGAAGGGCCTGTTGGATTGCGCGCCAGGCCATACGGGGGCTCATCCAGTCGGGCTTGGCGGCACGGGCGCGTTCGTTCCACGTGGTGCCGGGATCGTCCTGCTCGTGAGTCAGCGAGGTCAGTTCCTGCGCCCATGCGGATTTCTTCTGCGCGATGTTGGATTTACGTTCGTCGCGGCCTGCATTGCCTGCGTCGTCAGACAGCTGGCGCAGGATGCCGTTTGCCACTTTGGCCGCGTCACCAACGATACCAACGGTAACCTTCTTGGTCAGGCCGATACGGTCCGGGTTGATGTCGACCTGAATGATGGTGGCATCTTCTGGCCAGTAGCTCATGCCATAACCGGGCAGGGTCGAGAACGGATTCAGGCGAGTGCCCAGAGCCAGAACAACGTCGGCTTCTTTGATCAACTCCATACCCGCTTTCGAGCCGTTATAGCCCAGCGGGCCAGCAAACAGCGGGTGATTGCCGGGGAAGGCGTCATTGTGCTGGTAGCCGACGCAAACCGGCGCATCCAGACGCTCGGCCAGTGCCATCGAGGCGTCGATGCCGCCTTCGGACAGAACCACGCCTGCGCCGTTCAAGATGACAGGGTTCTTGGCGTTCGAAAGGATCTCAGCCGCTTTCGCCACCGAGTTTTCGCCACCCGGGCTGCGTTCGAATTCGATGGGCTCGGGGATTTCGATATCAACGACCTGAGTCCAGAAGTCGCGCGGAATGTTCAACTGCGCCGGACCAGACAGACGCTTGGCCTGGCTGATGACGCGGGTCAGAACTTCGGCAACGCGGGACGGATCACGGACTTCTTCCTGATAAGCGACCATGTCTTCGAACAGCTTCATCTGCTCGACTTCCTGGAAACCACCCTGACCGATGGTCTTGTTTGCCGCCTGAGGGGTGACCAGCAGAAGCGGGGTATGGTTCCAATAGGCGGTTTTAACGGCGGTGACGAAGTTGGTGATGCCGGGTCCGTTCTGGGCGATCATCATCGACATCTTGCCGGTGGCGCGGGTGTAGCCATCGGCCATCATACCGGCGCTGCCTTCATGGGCGCAGTCCCAGAACATGATCCCGGCTTTGGGGAACAAATCCGAGATCGGCATCATGGCCGAGCCAATAATCCCAAACGCATGTTCGATCCCATGCATCTGCAGGACCTTAACAAAAGCTTCTTCTGTGGTCATTTTCATGTGACTGATCTCCGGGCAGGTGAGGAATGGCCGGGCACGCTACCCCGCCGTTGCTATTGGTTTTGACCCATTGGGCAGGGTGGCGTTAGGTCCAGAACGCGGCGCGGATTAGGTCCAGTCGGCTGTCAGTTGGCCCGGATCGCATCGGCTATCAGCTTTATCCCAGGCTCGATCCGATCTTGGGGAATGGAAGAATACCCAAGCCGGTAATAGTTCTGTGGCTGCTCTGGCCCCGAGAAGAAGGGCAGCCCGGGTTCGATATGTACGCTTTGTCCCTGCAACTTGTGCGCAAGCCTGGTAGTGTCGACATCTTCGGGTGCGGACATCCACAGGGATGATCCGCCCATGATGCCCCGCCCGGCAACGGTCAACCCGTGATGTTCGACGGCCTTGTCGAGCGTTTCCCGCCGATCTGCCAGTGCTTTGGACATGCGCCTGATCTGAGCGTCGTAGTGGCCCAGCGACAGGAAATAGGCCGCTGTCCGCTGGATATGGCCCGGCGGATGACGCAACACCATGGATCGAAGGGCGCGTGCTTCACGTATGAAGGGCTCGGACCCGACCATGTACCCCAATCGCAATCCGGGAAAGAGAGATTTTGAGAAGCTACCCACATAGATTACGCGCCCATCCCGATCCATCGACTTCAGCGCCGGAGAGGGCGCGCCCAGAAAAGCCATCTCGAACTCATAGTCATCTTCAACCACCATGGCGTCCAATTCGCGCGCGCGTTCCAGCAGTTTGTGTCGGCGCCCAATGGGCATGGTCGCGGTGGTCGGGCTTTGATGGCTGGGGGTTGTGAAGATCACATCGGTGTTTTCGGGCAACTGATCTGGGGGAAGGCCGTCCCGGTCGACGGGAAGCGCCGTAATATCGCAATCCCAATGGTCTAGCAGGTTGCGCAGCGAGTAATAGCAAGGGTCTTCGATCACTGCAGTGCGATGGTGGGTAAGCAACACGCGTGAGGCCAGCCACAGCGCGTTCTGCGCGCCCATGGTGATCAGAATCTCTTCGGGCCGGGCAGCAATGCCACGGCGGGGCAGGGTGTGGCGGGCAATGAACTCCACCAAAAGTGGATCATCCTGATCCACGTAGTCAGCGGTTAACGAGGCGAAGTCCTTATGCCCAAGCGCGCGAACAGCACAGAGCCGCCAGTTGGCATGATCGAATAAGGTTCGGTCGGCCTGCCCGTAAATGAATGGATAGCGGTAGTCGCGCCAATCAGCGGGCTTGGACAACAAATCCCCGCCTGAAAACCGGCGGGCCAAGGCGCTGTTCCAATCAATGGTTTCTTCGTTGCGCTGAACAGGCGAATATTTTGGCGGCACCGGCGCATTCTCGGACACGTAGTATCCGGATCGGCCTTTCGCAGTCAGGTAGTCGTTAGCGAGCAGTTCAGTATAGGCCAGCGTCACGGTGATACGGCTTACGCCCAGATGTGCGGCCAGTTTCCGGGACGATGGCAGTTTCTCTCCGACATGGAACCGACCTGAAAGAATGCCTTCGGCGATCATCTGCTGGATCTGCGCCTGCAGCGTGCCTTGCCCATTGAGCTCAAGGAAGAATGTGTCGATCGAGATGGCCATAGGCGCTTATAGGCTGGACTTACGGATAGGGCAATCTGGACTTACTTTGTTTGCTGAAATTTCTAGCAGTGGATTGACGGGCAGTTCGAATCAAACTAAATAACTAGAAAATTAGTTTAATGGAGAGATCAAATGTGGGAAACCGCAGCGGCGGGATTCTCGGCCATGGGGTCCGAGGCCCGGTTACAGGTTCTAAAAACGCTCGTCCGAGCAGGTGGGACCGGTTTGACGGTCGGCGAAATCCAGACGCGCACCGGGATCGCACCGTCAACCTTGGCGCATCACCTGCGGTTTCTGGCTGCCGGTGGCGTTGTCGAGCAGGAAAAGATCGGGCGTAATACGATCAACCGCGCCTGCTTTGACGAGTTGCGAAATCTGGCGCAATTCATTCTCAGCGAATGCTGCGCCGATGAGGTGGGAAAGGCCGCGAACGATGGCTGAGTTAACACAAAATCCGAAGCTGTCGTCTAAGGCTGTGCTTAACCTAATCAAGACGCCTTGGGCGCTGATCGTTGCCATCCTGGCGTTGGTGGCGATCCTTGATCCGGACAACTGGGTCGCGGTCGTGACCTTCGCAGCCAAGGCACTGGCGCATACGGGTCAGTACATCCTGTTTGCCGTTTTGTTGCTCTCGTACCTCAAGGCTACAGGGGCCGAAGTTATGGTGGCGCGCGCCTTTGAAGGGCGCGAAACACGGATGATCTTTCTGGCGGCCCTGTTCGGTGGTCTAGCGCCGTTTTGTTCCTGTGAGGTTATTCCGTTTATCGCCGGTCTGTTGGCTTTGGGTGCACCGCTGTCAGCGGTGATGGCGTTCTGGCTCAGCTCACCGCTCATCGACCCGCCGACGTTGCTGATTACGGCAAGCGCATTGGGTTGGCCCTTTGCTATTGGCAAGGCGGTGGCTGCCGTAGCGCTGGGCCTGTTCGGCGGTTTCGCCGTTCGCTTTTTAATGCGCAGCGGGGCGTTCGCCCAGCCTTTGCGGGAATACAAACCGGCGGGATGCTGCGGCTGCGGGCCCAAGATGGATGACAAGCCGGTCTGGAAATTCTGGCAGGAACCCGAACGACGTCAGCGTTTCCGCGCCGAGTTTTTGCACAATGGTATCTTCCTGCTGAAATGGTTGGCCTTGGCCTATGTGCTTGAGGCGCTGCTGGTCAGCTACGTACCTGCAGACCTGATTGCCCGCGTTGTTGGAGGCGAAGGTGTGTTGCCCATAGTAATCGCAGCACTGGTTGGAATGCCTGCCTACCTGAACTCCTACGTCGCGCCGCCGCTTTTGGCCGGTTTGATGGAACAGGGTATGACTGCGGGCGCTGCGATGTCGTTCATGGTCGCAGGTGCTGTGAGCTCGATCCCTGCGATGGCGGCGGTCTGGTCGCTGGTGAAGCCGCGTGTTTTCGCCACCTATCTGAGCCTCGGCGTTGGCGGTGCGATCGTCGCCGGCATCGTGTTCCAGACGCTCTAAAGGGAACCGCCCGGCTCCATGGCCGGGCGGTTTCAATTCCATTCAGATCAGCTTGCGTCGCAGAACTTTGGCAGTTTGAAGCGATATCTGGGCTCTCCGCTGTCCACATAGACGCGCTTTTCGATGCAGGCGCTGGTTCCAACTGTTTGGGACACGGGTGCCTCGGTCGAGGTGATCGAGGCTGCGGTACCATCCGGCAGCCGGACCGATGCGATCACGCCATTCCTTAGATCACCATTGATCGCAGTGGCGGACAGGACGGGGACGGTCATGAACGAATGATGCTCGTGCTCGCCATCTCCGCCCAGTAGGAACAGAGTGGATACGATTGCGATCATCCCTACGCCCGCAGCCAGACCCAGGCCCCAAGTCCTGAGGAACGCATAAATCGAAACGGCGTGGTGTGGGCCAAAAATGGCGGAAAGTACGCTAAGCATGAGGCTTCCGTTGGAAAGGCCCCGGCCTGTTTAGGCCGAGGCGGCAAACACATCAGGGGCGCTGATCGTCCTCTTCTTCTTCGTCCCCGCTGCCTTTGGGCAGGTTGAAGAAGCTGTCAGCATCCACGATCGGATCGCTGTCTTCTGCCTCACCTTCCGGTTCGTCTGACAGAGAAAAGGTCTCCAGACCCTCAATTGCCGTCGGGATTTTCGGCGCAGCGTCCATTTCCAGCGACTGCTCGGTCGAGACCAGCTTGCGGCGCTCGTCATCGCTCATCACGCCGCCTTCGGCCGCCTTCTTCGCGGCCGCCTTCTGAACCACGGCGTCCAGCTCGGACTGTTTGCATAGGCCCAGGGCAACCGGGTCGATGGGCTGCATGTTGGAGATATTCCAATGCGTGCGCTCGCGGATCGACTGGATGGTCGGCTTGGTGGTGCCAACCAGCTTGGCGATCTGTCCATCAGTGAGTTCGGGGTGGAACTTGACCAGCCACAGGATCGAGTTCGGACGGTCCTGACGCTTGGACAGCGGGGTGTAGCGCGGGCCGCGGCGCTTTTCCTCGCCCGTGGCCGACGGGTTGAACTTGAGCTTCAGCTTGTGCAGCGGGTTGTTCTGCGCCGTGTCGATCTCTTCTTGGGTCAACTGGTTGTTGGCAATCGGGTCAAAGCCCTTCACGCCAGTGGCCACATCACCATCGGCGATGCCCTGCACTTCCAACTCGTGCATCCCTACGAAATCCGCGATCTGCTTGAAGCTGATCGTGGTGTTGTCCACCAGCCATACGGCGGTGGCCTTGGCCATAAGCGGTTTTGCCATCAGCCCGTCTCCTATACATACATCTGTCCCGTCGCCGGAATTCGGCGGCCCCGGGATTTTGGGGCAGGTTTCCGTTGTCGGGGAACTTGGGCCGTATATAGTCGCGCCAGTGCAAGAAGGAAAGAGGCGAATGCGCCAAGGGATTTTGGGCTTTGTTTTCGCGCTGCTGTGTGGTCTGGCTGCGCAGGCCGAGGGCGAGAAGGCGGGCGAATTTGACTATTATGTCCTGTCGCTCAGCTGGTCACCCAACTGGTGCGCCCGCGAAGGGGACGCACGTGGGTCGGATCAATGCGATGCGCGGCACGACCATGGCTGGATCTTGCACGGGCTCTGGCCGCAGTTTCATCAAGGCTGGCCGTCTTACTGCCGCACGCCCGAGGCCCCGCCTTCGCGCAGTATGACCCGCGCGATGGAGGATATACAGGGCAGTTCTGGCCTGGCTTGGCATCAGTGGAAAAAACATGGCACCTGTTCGGGCCTGTCTGCGCCAGCGTATTTCGCCCTGTCGCGCGAGGCTTATGACCGTGTTGAACGCCCCAGTGTTTTTCGCCAACTGGACGCAACCGTGAAACTACCCGCCGCAGTGGTCGAAGAGGCTTTTCTAAAGGCCAATCCCGGACTAGAGCGCGACATGATCACCGTGACCTGCAAACGGGGGTATATCGAAGAGGTCCGCCTATGCCTGACCCGAGACCTGGACCCGGTCCCGTGTGGACGGGATGTGATCCGCGATTGTGCGGATAAAGACGCGCTGCTTGATCCGATTCGCTAAAGCTCTTTGTTTTGGCACTCGCGCGCATATTCCAGCGCTTTGGCCGTTCCTGTCAGATCAATCGCCATGACCGGCTGACCCTCGGGGTTGAACACCGTCATCGTTTTGTTCTGGGCAATCGCTGTCACGAAGTCGCGGTCCGTGAAGAACACCGTCGCCCCCGGCACGCGGTCCTGTTTGAACCCGATGGCCGTGGCGTCAAAACTCTTGCCGTCCAGCTCGAACCGGATCGGATAGCTTTGACCCGGTTCGATGTTGCCCCAGGCCTTGTTGAACACAGTGAAATACCCGCGATTGTCCAACGCGTCATAGCCCAGACGCACGACCGAGAGGTCCTGATACACCGTCTGGATCAGGCACCCATTCCCAAGCGCTGGGTCCATCATGATGTTCCAGCCTTCGACAAAGCCCTTGTCGACGAGGTCTTGAGCGAGGGCAGAGGTGGCCGTGAAAGCGGCGAGGGTCAGGGCGAGAAGGCGGGTCATTGAATAAGCTCCAGATAAGGCCGAAACACTTAACCGCGTAGGTAATCAGATAAATGACTTACCAACAAAGGTTTTTGCCAAAGCGCTGTTAAATGCTTGTGATGAAAGACTGTTTCCTGCAGGTTTCTGGGCAGGCATAAACACCCCGACCAAGCGAAAAGCGAGTCCAGATTGTGAAACGTGAACATATACCGCTGTTGCGTGCGAACTGCGCGTCTGTCCAGCTATTGCTTCCGAAAAACAGCCCGCTTTACGGCACGTTTGAAAAAGGAAACGAAATCTCGCTTCGGACCGATGGTTCCATCTTTCCGCATGTCGCACAGCGCATGGAATGGAATTTTGATGAGACACGCTTTATCAGACAGGTTTGCAACACCGGGTCTTATCACCTGATCGATGTCGGGGCGAATGTGGGGCTGTTTTCCCGACAAGTTCTGATCAACTACCCAACCGTCAGGTCCGCCTCGTGTTTTGAGCCCAGCCCGGACAATGTCGAGCACTTGCGGCGAAATCTGAGGGCGTTGCCCACGGCTTCGGTTTTCGACTACGGCCTTGGCAAGGAAGAGGGTGAGCTGACCTTTTTCATGGATGCCATCAATGGTGGAAACTTTTCGTTCAATGAAAATGCGGTGACGGGGCGTAAGCATCACGTAATCAAAGCACCTGTCAGAAGGATTTCTGAGGCCCTACTGGATGAATGCATGGGGCAAGAGGCGACGAAACACCGTCTGATCTGGAAATCCGACACTCAAGGGCTGGATGAAGTCTTGATGAGCGAACTGCCGCTAAACTTCTGGAAACGGGTCGATCTGGCGATCTTTGAAGGCTGGCGAATTCCCAAACCTGATTTCGATGCGGTTGCGTTTCGCAAGGTGCTTGAGGCTTTTGATTTTATCTATCTGATGCGAAATCGGAACAAATCATTGGATCGTATCAACGCGACCGACTGTATCGATTATCTGTCTGGAGAAGACAGGAAATGGGGCGATATTTTCATGTCCAGACAGCAATTAAGCTAAACACCGTTTGACAGTGCCGAACTAGATTGCAGGTCAGAGTTCTTTCCGCGCCCTCAACGCTGCCGTAATCGTCCCGTCATCCAGATAATCCAGTTCCCCCCCAATCGGCACACCCTGCGCCAGTGAGGTCAGGCGGACCGACCCCTCCAACTGATCCGCAATGTAGTGAGCGGTGGTTTGGCCGTCGACGGTGGCGTTCAGGGCCAAAATGACCTCGGTAATCTCTTCGGCTACAACGCGGTCTTTCAACCTCGGAATGCGCAATTCGTCCGGGCCCACGCCGTCCAGTGCCGACAGTGTGCCGCCCAGAACATGGTAGCGGCCTTTGAACACTCCGGCGCGCTCCATCGCCCAGAGGTCCGAGACATCTTCGACCACGCAAAGCTCTCCGGTTGCGCGGGCCTCGTCATTGCAGATATCGCAGATATCGGTGGTGCCGACATTGCCGCAGTTCAGGCATTCGCGGGCGGTGGCAGCGACCTGTTGCATCGTGTCCGCCAAGGGCGTCAGCAACAGGGCGCGTTTGCGGATCAGGTGCAGCACAGCGCGACGGGCCGAACGCGGGCCGAGGCCCGGCAGCTTGGCCATCAGGTCGATCAGATTGTCGATGTCGCTGTTTGAGCTCACGGCCTGTCCTGTCTGGCGCCGGAGGAGGCCTCTGGCGAGTGCATTTGCGAAATGACCGAGATCAGAACGGCAGTTTGATGTCAGCGGGCAGGCCCATGCTTTCGGTCAGCTTGGCCATTTCCGCCTGAGAGCGTTCGGTAGCTTTGGTCTGTGCGTCCTTGATGGCGGCCAGGATCAGGTCTTCGACAACTTCCTTGTCGTCGCCGTTGAAGATCGACGGATCGATATCCAACCCTTTGAGTTCGCCCTTGGCCGTGGCCGTTGCCTTGACCAGCCCTGCACCTGATTCGCCAACCACCATGATGGTATTCAGTTCTTCCTGCATATCGGTCATCTTGGTCTGCAGGTCCTGAGCCGATTTCATCATCTTGGCCATATCGCCCAGACCGCCTAGTCCTTTGAGCATCCGAATTCTCCTGTATCTGTGTTTCTTGACTAAATACGGAGGGTGCTCTTGTGGCACAAGGGGCAGTCGTGCTCCCGCCCGTCATCAAGGTCTTTGGCAAGACCTTTCCTCCCGTTGGGCCCGGCAGCGCGGGCAAAGCCCGCGC
>NZ_JBQFYL010000011.1:0-126567 GCF_056541465.1 Ruegeria sp. AH12
GCTTCGGCTTCGGCTTCGGCTTCGGCTTCGGCTTCGGCTTCGGCTTCGGCTTCGGCTTCGGCTTCGGCTTCGGCTTCGGCTTCGGCTTCGGCTTCGGAAGTCAGGTCTTCGCCAGAGGCGTCTTGGTCAAGCGGTGCATCATCCAAAGGCTCAGCCATTTCGATAACACTTTCGTCCACCAGATCGTCCGATTTCGGGGTTTCCGCCGGTTTCTGATCGGTTTTCTTTTTGCCCGCCACCGTCACATTCCCCTTATCGATTCTAAAATCACCAGAACTACAGACTGGTCCAAGTTAATCTGCACCCGGCTCGCCCTCAACCCGCATCGCGTGTTTCACAAGCTTTTTAACGGCTTTACGCATATGCTTGGGTGTGGGTTCTTTGGCAATCTTCAATCGCTGGAACCCCAAGGTTTTAAGGGGCTCTGCGGTCGCCTCGCTGATTGCAGCCAGCCACAAAGGAGCAGTTCCGACCCAAACATCGGCAAATTGTCGCGCGGTCCGAGGCGAAAACAAAGGCGCGATGACCGGCCTTTCACCGATTGAGGCTGCTGCGGCCTCATCGCTCAGCGGCAACAAAAGCTGCTGATAGACGGGCTGTTCTTGGGTGGTCAGGCCCAGTGCCGTCAACCGATCGGCCACGTTGCCCCGGCTATGTTCCCCACGTAGATGTAACAATGGGCTTGTCGGTCGGACACGCAACAGCGTCGCCACCAGCTCCTCGGCGGTGGCCCCCATCATCTGCGCGTCCCATCCGGCACCCTTTGCGGTGCCGGTGGTCGTAGGGCCCACGCAGAAGGCCGGCAGATCGCGCCTGACCCCTAAGGAGACCGCCGCGTTCACCGCATTGGTCGAGGAAAAAACCAACCCCTGGATATCGTCGGTCTGCACCTGAACGGGCAGCGGCTTAATTTCAAGAATAGGGGAATAAATGACCTCGACCCGTGATCTGGTGCGGGTTGGCAGCTGCGCCACAAACCTCTCCGAGGCAGCACGCGGGCGGGTCATCAACAAATACAACGATCTGCGCCTTTGGCCATGGGATTGTTTGCATCCGCGCAGGGTGATACCCCGCATGCCAATTATGATGCAACGGAACGGGCCAATGGTGCAAACACTAACCATCCTTGGGTTAGAAAGCAGCTGTGATGACACAGCCGCAGCCGTGGTGCGGCAAACCGATGGTACACCGGCTGAAATCTTGTCTTCGGTCGTGCATGGTCAAACCGATTTGCACAGCGCTTATGGCGGTGTCGTGCCCGAGATTGCGGCGCGCGCTCATGCTGAGAAGCTGGATATCTGCGTGATGCAGGCGCTGGATGAAGCCGCATTGGCCCTTAGCGATATTGATGCCATCGCCGTGACCGCCGGGCCTGGGTTGATCGGCGGTGTCATGTCGGGCGTGATGTGCGCCAAGGGGATCAGCGCCGCGACCGGGCTGCCGCTGATCGGCGTCAACCATCTGGCGGGCCACGCCCTGACACCGCGCCTGACTGACGGGGTATCATTTCCCTATCTGATGTTGCTGGTCTCGGGCGGTCACTGCCAATACCTGATCGCGCATGGGCCCGAGGATTTCACACGTCTGGGGGGCACAATCGATGACGCGCCAGGGGAAGCCTTCGACAAAACCGCACGGTTGCTGGGCTTGCCCCAACCCGGTGGCCCTTCGGTTGAGGCCGAGGCTCGGTCAGGCGATCCCAAGCGGTTCCGGTTTCCGCGCCCGCTGCTGGATCGACCCGGCTGTGATCTGTCCTTTTCCGGTTTGAAAACAGCCCTGATGCGCATGCGGGATCAGATCGTAGCCGAGAAAGGGGGGCTGACCCGTCAGGACCGCGCCGACCTTTGCGCCGGATTTCAACAAGCAGTCGTGGACACGCTGGCTGAAAAAACACGCCGCGCCATTGGACTGTATCTTGAACATACCCCCGCAGAGCCGGTGATCGCTGTGGCGGGCGGGGTTGCTGCTAACTCCTCTATTCGTGCAGCATTAGAGTCTGTTTCCGATGAAATGGGTGCCAGGTTTACTGCCCCTCCCTTGGCCCTTTGCACCGACAACGCAGCCATGATTGCCTATGCCGGATTGGAACGCTTTCGCGCCGGTGCGCGGGACGGTCTGGACCTGACAGCCCGCCCGCGCTGGCCCCTGGATCAAACTAGCCCGGCCATGTTGGGCAGCGGCAAGAAAGGGGCGAAGGCATGAGTGTTTCTGTTCTGGGTTCCGGCGCATTTGGAACCGCCTTGGCCATATCGCTAGCGGGTAACGGGCCAGTGACCTTGTGGTCCCGCGACGCGGCGCAGGCGAGAGCGATGCAAGAAACGGCCGAAAACACGCAACGCCTGCCCGGCGTGACTTTGCCGCCCCAGATTAGCGTGACAACGCAAATCGATCAGGCATGTCAAACCAATGTGCTGCTGGTCTCGGTGCCAATGCAACAGCTGCGTACGGCCTTGGAGCAGTACAAATCGGCCGTGGCAGGCAAAACGCTGGTTGCCTGCTGCAAAGGGATTGAACTGTCCACCGGTCTTGGTCCGGTGGCGGTGATCCGCGAAACCGTCCCGGACGCGCAACCTGCGCTGCTAACCGGGCCCAGTTTTGCGGACGACATCGCACGCGGTTTGCCAACTGCGCTTACACTGGCCTGCGCGGATGCGGATTTAGGCAAAGACCTGCAAGCCCGGCTAACCACCACCAACCTGCGCCTGTATCGTACAACTGATACCACTGGCGCCGAACTGGGTGGAGCACTGAAAAACGTTATGGCGATTGGATGCGGAGCCG
Source organism: Ruegeria sp. AH12 (assembly GCF_056541465.1). Classification (NCBI taxonomy): domain Bacteria; kingdom Pseudomonadati; phylum Pseudomonadota; class Alphaproteobacteria; order Rhodobacterales; family Roseobacteraceae; genus Ruegeria; species Ruegeria sp. AH12. Next base: position 2,782 of record NZ_JBQFYL010000011.1, read on the forward strand.
CCATCGGCGCGGGTTTGGGTGACAGCGCACGGGCTGCCCTGATTACGCGCGGCTTTGCCGAGATGCAGCGTTTTGCCACCCAGCGCGGTGCGCAGGCAGAGACATTGATGGGTTTGTCCGGGCTGGGGGATCTGGTCCTGACCTGCTCGTCCGAATTGTCCCGAAACTATCGTTTTGGCCAAAGTTTGGGTCTAAATCAGCCTTTTGATACAGGCACCACAGTTGAAGGTGTCGCTACTGCACGTGCCGTGGCTGCGATTGCCAATGCCGAAGGGCTTGATATGCCCATCAGCACAACGGTGGCGGAACTCAGCGACGGTGCCTACAGTGTTGCACAAGCGATTCAGTCATTGCTGGGTCGACCCCTGAAGGAGGAATAGAATGCTCATCGCCCTGATCGCCAAAGACAAAGACGGCGCCCTGCAAACGCGGCTGGACAACCGATCGGCCCACCTTGCCTATATCGAGGAAACCGGCGTTGTCTCACAGGCCGGTCCTCTGTTGGACGGGGACGCCATGATCGGATCGCTGATCATTCTGGATGTCGAAGACCTCGCCGCCGCGCGGGCTTGGGCAGATAATGACCCTTATGCCAAAGCTGGGCTGTTTGCCTCGGTCGAGTTGATCCCCTGGAAACGGGTGATTGGCTGATGGCATATTGGCTGTTCAAATCGGAACCTTCGACCTGGAGCTGGGACCAGCAGGTCGCCAAGGGCGATGCGGGCGAAGAATGGGATGGCGTGCGCAACTATCAGGCGCGCAATTTCATGCGGCAGATGGCCGTCGGTGATCGCGGGTTCTTCTATCATTCGCAGAAAGACAAGGCGATTGTTGGGATCGTCGAGGTCTGCGCCGAGGCCCATCCAGACAGCACCACCGATGACGCGCGCTGGGAATGCGTAGACATCAAAGCAGTGCGCCCGTTTTCGCAGGCGGTTACATTAGATCAGATCAAAGCTGATGAACGATTGGCAGAGATGGTGTTGGTACGAAACTCACGCCTGTCCGTTCAACCCGTCAGCGATGCCGAATGGGATGTGATCTGCGCATTGGGGAATACGCTGGCGGATTAGGGATAGATAAAAGGGAAGGTCCTGAACGATGCAGAACCTTCCCTACCCCGCGTGCTCCCTACTCACCACACGCATCTGGAAATATCTGGTTCTGACCGTCCTGGTCACTGAGCTATCTATAGACCGGTCAAGACCCCGGTTTCAAACGGCAAGTCCTTAAACTCTGTCTCAAATGCAAAACGCCCGCCTTGGGGACAGGCAGGCGTTTGTATCTTTGGCTGGATCGGATCAGCCGTAAACGGATTCTTTTCCGAAATGCTTGGTCAGCATGTAGTAGACAACAGCGCGGTATTTGTTGCGTTCGGACATGCCATAGGTTTCCAGGGCTTTGTTGATCGCCTCCATCAGTTCCGGACCATCGGACAGACCCAGCTTTTTGATCAGGAAGTTGTTTTTGACAGTCTCAATTTCACCGTCTTGGCTGGCGGCAACAGTCGATGCATCCGCATCATAAATCGCAGGGCCACAACCGATTGTGACCTTGGTCAGCAGGTCCATATCCGGATCCATGCCACATTTGTTCTTCAGGTCATCGGCATATTTGGCGATCAAGTCGTCGCGTTTTCCCATTAAACAGTCTCCCTATCAGCAGTCCTGGCTGCGGTTACTCAAATCCTTGAAACAGGTGCGGGAAGGTTAATCACAAGTGTTTTCAACACAAAGGGAAAAATTCCAAGCTTTCCCCCTAAGCGGAGAGACGCTTTCGCGAAGCCGAACGAAACGCTTGATCCGCTAAGTCAGAAAAAGCCCGAACCTTGCGGCCGGGCGTGTTACTGCCTGCGTGAACGAATGAAATCGGAGCCGCGGGAGATTTCAGTAACCCCGGCAAAACTTCAACCAGCGCACCCTCTTCCAATTCCCGCTGAACGGCCAACCGTGATTTGACCGCAAGACCCAAGCCCTGCACAGCGGCATCTGTCAGCATATCTGAATTCGACACCGCAATGCGCCGGGCTACAGATAGCTGTCCCTCATAGGTGTCGAAACGGGTTTGCCAAGGCAAACAAGCCCAGCGCATTTGACGTAAATCCTCGACAGATGTTGGGGTGCCATGACGGACAAAAAATTCTGGGGAAGCGCAGATTATTCGGTCATTTTCGCATAGCTTGCGCGCCCTCAGGTTACTGTCGGACAGTTTTCCGACACGAATGGCGCAATCTATGCCTTCATCCACCAATGATACATAGCGGTCCACTGCCAGAAACTCGATCGTCAGGTCGGGATGCTCGGTCTGGAACCCGTCTAACAAAGGCATGATAAAGCGGGATAAAATCCACGGGGATAGGGTTACACGCAGGTGCCCGCGAAGGGCGCCTTTGCCACTCCCGGCCTCCAGCTCGGCCTCGCGCAGATCCGACAGGAGGGGTTCGATCCGGTCCAGAAAAATCAACCCCTCGTTGGTTAGCTGAACCCTGCGACTGTTGCGGTGAAAGAGTTTGAGGTTCAGAACCTCCTCCAGCTTCGCAATTCTGTGGCTGACAGTCGCCGCTGAGATACCCAGCGCCTGCGCCGCTGACCCAACGCCACCGGTTTTGGCGACCGAGACGAAAGTCAGCAGATCATTCACATGGTACATTCGAAATTTCCAAACGCTGGTTTCATAATTCAGGCAGTTATCTAAGAAAAAATCAAATGATATCTGCTCTGTCACGATCAGAGGAGGTCCCGATGAAATCACTTTATGCGGCGGTCTGCGCGATGACGCTGGCAACTCCGACCCTAGCGAACGGGCTGGAGACGTATCTGGAATTCGACAAATCGATCCCACCCGGAAATCTGGCCATCGGGCCGGATGGGCGGATGTTCATGTCGGTGCATGAATTCTACGGGCCTGAACTGCGTATTGTCGAAGTGATGCCCGATGGGTCGACCAAACCCTACCCGACAGAAACATGGGCCCGCGCACCACAGGATGATGCGGACGGGCTGAACGGCGTTCTGGGTCTGCGGGCAGATCGGGAGGGTATTCTTTGGATGCTGGATGGTCAGGGCGAGAACCAGACCGGTCGGATCGTGGGATGGGATACCAATACCGAAAACTTGCATGCGATCCATTACATCGGTGCGCCAGTGGCGCGGCCTACCTCGTTCCTGAACGATCTGGCCGTGGATCGGGATCATGAGGCGATCTATATCTCGGACACGGGCGACGGCCAGAACTCGGCCATTATCGTGGTCGATCTGGAAACCGGTCGCGCGCGACGCGTGCTTGAAGGATCAAAATACACGATCCCAGAAGATACACCGATGGTGATCGACGGGCGTGAGATCACGCTGGGAGGCAACCCTGCAAAAATAGGCATCAACCCGATCACGGTCGATCCGACCAATACATGGGTTTATTTCGCCCCGATGACTGCAAGCGCCATGTATCGCATCCGCACCACCGACCTGTTAGATAAAAGCTTGTCCGATGCTGACCTGGAAGCGCGGGTGGAACGCTATGGAGACAAGCCGATCTCGGATGGGTCCACTGTGGACACGGGCGGCAATGTCTACATCACAGCAATGACCGACAACGCGCTGGGCGTGACGAAACCCGACGGCAGCTATGAGGTGCTGTACCAGTCAGACGACGAATTGCCCTGGCCCGACGGGTTCTCGATCGGAGCGGATGGCTATGTCTATGCCACCATCAACGAACTGCACCGCTCGCCCGTCTTGAACAGGGGCGAGGATGCCTCGCAAGGTATCTACAAGATCGTTCGGTTCAAAGCGTTGGCTGACGCTGTCAGTGGGCGCTGATCACGCTCTAACCCAGCAAGGCCTCGGCAAGCTATCGGCAAAATCCCCAGCCGGGGCCCTGCAGATGAAAATGATCCGCATGCAGGCGGTTGTATTCTGGGCCCAGAACCACGCGGAACCAATCACAGGCCCCCTGCCCGATCTGTCTTAGAAACGCGGCCTCTGGCCCAGCGGCACTCCAATCTGACAACAGCGAAAGCGTCCGCCCATCGGCCAGTTCGACCCCTACGATATCAATCGAGTCGGCGGTGGCATGGCTGCTCCATCGGCTGGATTGACCTTGCGCAGTGCGCATACGGCGGCAGTTGTAACTGCCAGCGTGGCGCAGCCTTTGTACACCCGTGCCCAGGAAATCACGCGCCGCAGGCTGTACGACATGGTGTTCCCACATCGCCAATCGAAGGGTTGTCCGGCAACTGGCCTCAACCGCGTCGATCCGCGAGGTCACCAGCTGTGACAACAGCCCCCGCCCGGTGATCCCGCAGTTTTGATCGACCACCAGATCATCCATCGCCTCAAATCGGGCGCCTGCATCCGACAGCGCGGACCTGCACCGCATCTCATTCGCAAGGGCGCGGTTCAGTTGGTATTTGGTAACTGGTGTGACCGGAGCCTTTACCCTGAGATCGCGCAAAGGGTTCCAATGTGACGGCACGGGCGTTTTGGGATGCGCCAACAGGGCCCATCCACCGCCACCCAAAAGGGTTGCAACGACGGCTATTCTAAAAACGAAAGACGCCGCCAGATACAAGTATCGGCGGCGTCCAGAATTCTGTGTCATCGTCAGACGACAATCAGTAGCGGTAGTGTTCCGGCTTGTAAGGACCTTCCGGTTTCACGCCGATATAGGCCGCTTGCTCATTGTCCATCTTGGTCAGCTTCACGCCGATGCGATCCAGATGCAGGCGGGCGACTTTCTCGTCCAGATGCTTGGGCAGGATGTAGACATCGTTTTCGTACTCATCACCCTTGGTGAATAGTTCGATCTGCGCCAGAACTTGGTTGGTGAAGGACGCCGACATGACAAACGAAGGGTGGCCGGTGGCGTTACCAAGGTTCAGCAGACGACCTTCGGACAGCAAGATGATGCGGTTGCCCGAAGGCATCTCGATCATGTCCACTTGTTCCTTGATGTTGGTCCATTTGTGGTTCTTAAGGCTGGCCACCTGGATTTCGTTGTCGAAGTGACCGATGTTGCCAACGATGGCCATGTCCTTCATCGCACGCATATGCTCGATACGGATCACGTCCTTATTGCCAGTGGTGGTAATGAACACATCTGCAGTTTCGACTTCGTCTTCCAGAAGAGTCACTTCGTAACCATCCATTGCAGCCTGCAGGGCGCAAATCGGGTCAACTTCGGTGACTTTAACGCGGGCACCCGCGCCGGACAGTGACGCAGCCGAGCCTTTGCCCACGTCGCCATACCCGCAAACCACGGCAACTTTACCGGCCAGCATGGTGTCGGTGGCGCGGCGGATGCCGTCAACCAGCGATTCCTTACAGCCATATTTGTTGTCGAACTTCGACTTGGTCACCGAATCGTTCACGTTGATCGCCGGGAACGGGAGGTGTCCTTCTTTGACCAGCTGATACAGACGGTTCACACCTGTGGTGGTTTCCTCGGATACGCCTTTGATCTGGTCGCGCATCTTGGTGAACCAGCCCGGGCTTGCCGCCATACGCTTCGCAATCTGCTTCTTGATCACCTCTTCCTCTTCCGAACCCGGAACCGGAATGATGTCCTCACCCGCTTCTGCACGAGCGCCCAGCAGGATGTAGAGCGTCGCATCGCCGCCATCATCCAGGATCATGTTCGGGCCATCTTGGAACAGGAAGGATTTGTCGAGATAGTCCCAGTGCTCTTCCAGGGTCTGACCTTTGATTGCAAAGACCGGAATGCCCGCCTCGGCAATCGCAGCGGCTGCATGGTCCTGGGTTGAGAAGATGTTGCACGACGCCCAGCGCACATCAGCGCCCAGGGCAACCAGCGTTTCAATCAGAACCCCGGTCTGGATGGTCATGTGCAGCGAACCCACGATCCGCGCGCCTTTCAGAGGCTTGCTTTCACCATACTCGGCACGCAGGGACATCAGCCCCGGCATTTCGGTTTCGGCGATGTCCAGTTCCTTGCGGCCAAACCCGGCAAGCGAAATGTCTTTAACGATATAGTCCCCGGCCATCTGGCGCTCCATTTTTCCGGTCAATCACACTGTGGCTGCCCCTAGCATCCCTTGGGGCAGGTGGCAATGTAGATGTCCGAAAACGGGATGTTACGCCACTGATACTAGCTTGGCGTGCCGTCAACTTTGACTTTCGGGATCGCTTCGAAAAAATCGGTGCCAACGGCGACAATACAGGAAATGCCGTTCGCCTGGGTCACCAAAACGGTGTAACTGCCCGTTTCCTTTGAGGTCCAGACCTCCATGACCGACTGCGCGCCGCGTGTTTTCTGCAAACCACCAAAGGCCAGCTCTTCCGAGTAGCTTTTCTGCAGCTTAGCAATCACATGCGCGCGCTCTGCACAGGTTTGGGCAAAGGCGGGCGGGGCTGTGGCGGCCATGCCAAAGGTCAGGGTAAGGGCGAATAAACGCTTAAACATAGCAAACTCCTTTCGTTTCGCGTTTCGCTGTGTGAGAGGAGCACACCGGGAGAAGCATGCGCCCCCCTCGGTTTTTATGTCGGGATCGCATCGTTTCATTTCAAAGCACGAATGCTCAAGAAAACGTTGGCAGCTGGTGATCCTGACAGGTACATCATAGCAGAAAATCGTGATTTTAATGTGTCCCACTTCACAAGGCATGGCAGAATGGCAACACAACCTCGCGCTTGGCAACGGATGCTATCGGGTCGCAGGCTGGACCTGCTGGATCCGACCCCGGTGGATATCGAGATTGAAGATATCGCCCATGGGCTGGCATTTGTTGCGCGATGGAACGGGCAAACACACGGTGATTTTGCCTATTCCGTGGCCGAACATTCCCTTTTGGTTGAAGAGCTCTATGGCCGCATCGCGCCCGATACCCCGGCGAAATGGAAGCTCGCCGCACTGCTACACGACGCGCCGGAATATGTGATTGGTGATATGATCTCGCCCGTCAAATCCGCCGTCGGCGCGGGCTACGGCGCGCTGGATGACCGTCTGATGGCAGCGATCCACATCCGGTTCGGGCTACCCGCCGAGGTTCCAAAGACGATAAAACGACAGATCAAGAAGGCCGACAAGATCAGTGCGTGGATGGAAGCGACGCAGATCGCAGGATTTTCCGAATCTGAAGCGACGAAGTTCTTTGGGCGACCGGATAAAGCCATTATGGACGGTTTGAAGATTACACTGCGCCCACCGGTTGAGGTGCGACTGGCATATACTCAGCGGCATCAACAGCTGCTGAGCAATCTTTGAACGCAGCGTTCGAACTAATCCACCCGCTGTTCAACCCTCTGAATGATGCGTCCTTCAGACTCATGGGCAGACCATCGGACAGGTGTGGCGGTCACACTTGTGAGTGTCGTTTTGCCTCCGGCCTTTTGAACTTCCGCCTGCAGTATCACACTACTTGCGATATCTTCATGGGCGAACCCCCACAGCAAGCTGCCCAGCGAATAGGCAATAGGTACTGTCTTGTCTGTGTCGGACTTTAGCCGATAAAGCTGAATTGGCTGAGGCACATGCGGGTGGTGACAGACGATGATATCTGCTCCAAATTCCGCCAGCTCTTCCGCTGCTTCTTGTTGTGCCCGTCGCGGGAACAGCTCGAATTCGTGACCCCAATGAAGAACCGCAATGATCAAATCGCATTCGGCGGCCTTTGCGTTTGATATCTGCGTTTTCAGCAGCTCGACATCGGGCGGCTGATGCTTGGAGGTCAGCTTGGCCAGATTGACATAATAGCCGTGTCCATCAGGCAGAGTTTGACCATTGGTTCCAAACGCGCAGGACGCAAAACCGATCTTGATCCCGTTTCGTTCGATGATGTTAGCCGCGTCAGGGTCAGCCGGGGCTTCACTCACTCCAATCGGCAGGATGTTCCGCTTGGCCAGTGTGGCCAGTGTCGTTTCCACGCCTTCGATGCCCATATCGAAGATATGATTGTTTGCCAGATTCAAGACATCAATCGCCCGACCCTGATGGCTGGTCAATGCATCGAACTGATCTTCTGACGCACATTCAACAGGAGGGCCGGCATCGCCGATTACTTCATCCACCAGAGGTTGGGTTGTAACAGGCGATTCATAGTTGGCGATGACGATATCGTTTTTGAACAACAAGTCTTCGATCTGTGCATAAACCTGATCCTGCGCGGGCTCAGCCCGATGCGTGCGCAGGATATCCCCGGCAAAACCCAGCGTGAGAGTCTCGACCTTTTCACCCTGTGCCCGCGGCGCAAGCTGAGCATGCTTTACTTTCATAAACTCAGACGTTTGCAGCTCGGGTTCGGGGAATTGCACTGGATTTTTACTTTTGTAGACCCAGTACAGATTATCCAACAAATTCATCTCCGAGACTTCGCCCGCCGCCCCCTTGCGCGGGCGCGCCCAAAACCCAAATATTTCAGCCGATTTTGTCACCAGCGCGACAATCCCTTTCAAAACGGGATTCGAGATTTTCAGCGCCTCATACGGCGTGTTTGGCAATAGGGACACTGGGGTTTCTCACTTATCATTTCCGAACCTTTAGTACGCATGCAGATCACCAACATGCATAGGTCCTCGCGGTAGCATAAATAGGGTTAACAAAACGATACTCAGAATAATATGACGCTGTAAATCCGTCGCAAAACTAGGCCAAAAACGCGACCAGAACGGGCGCGCGGTCAATGTTCAAAGGTTGACAGGAGGGGGTCAACCAGACGACAGCCTGGCCATGTGAACCCGTCAGCGCGGGCTGCGCTTGGCCAAAATGCGCTGCAATGTCCGGCGGTGCATGTTCAGACGCCGCGCAGTTTCAGACACGTTGCGATCACACAGCTCATAGACTCTCTGGATATGCTCCCATCGCACGCGATCTGCGCTCATGGGGTTTTCCGGCGGCGGAGGCAGCTCGTCGCCCTTGGCCAACAACGCGTTGGTAATGTCTGTGGCATCCGCGGGTTTGGAAAGGTAGTCTGTCGCCCCGATCTTGACCGCAGCCACTGCGGTGGCAATCGCACCATAGCCCGTCAGAACCACTACCCGACTATCGGGACGTTTTTCGCGCAGCACTTCGACAACATCGAGCCCATTGCCATCCTCAAGCCTGAGATCGACAACCGCATAGGCAGGTGGACGGGCAGTGGAAATGGCGCGACCGGCGGCAACGGAACCGGCGGTTTCAACCTCGAACCCGCGCTTTTCCATGGCCTTTGCCAGACGCCTCAGAAACGGCTCATCATCATCCACCAGAAGCAAGGTTTTGTCCGGGCCGATATCAAGCTGAGAAGAGTCTGCCATTCTTGGGTCTTTCGGTTATTTCATGCCTTTGGCTTGAACATGAGTAATAGCAGCGCCGCACTAAAGGTCAAACCGGCTTGTCCTCAGGATGCCTGATCGAGAAAGCAACCAATCTTGTCGGCCATTTGTTCGGCCGTGTCGTCGCGTTTGAAAAACTCCAGAAATCCATCCTCGGGTGTGACCAGATAAGTAAAGGTCGAATGGTCAACAAGATAGTATTCGTCGCTTTTATCGTGGGCCTTGTAGTAAGTCTTGTAGGCCTGGCTGGCTGCTTTGACCTGTTCGGGCGATCCGGTCAGGGCAATCAACCGCTCGTGCAGGTTGAATGCATAGTCGGCCACCACTTCGGGCGTATCCCGATCCGGATCGATGGAGATGAACACGGGCGTCACCGATTGCCCGCGCTCGGCCAGAATGTCCACCGCATCGGCATTGCGGGACATATCGAAAGGACAGACATCGGGGCAAAAGGTATAGCCAAAATAGACCAGCGTTGGCTCGGTAATCACATCCGCGTCAGTGACCGTCTCGCCCTTACCGTTGACCAGTTCGAACGGTCCACCAATCGCAGCGGTCCCGCCTGCGATCTGGCTGGACCGGCATTGGGCGTATTTGTCATCCGACCCTGATCCTTGTGTCAAAAGCCACATCGCCCCAAGGCCAACAGCCAGGACAACAGTTGCGAGAATTGCATAGAGGCGGGTCATGACAAATATCCATACGCAAGGGATTGTTGATCGTTTCGGCCGGGACACCTATCAAGATGAACAGCTGATGCAACAGGACATAATCGACCCATGGCAGATTCCAATCAGACGTTTTGGCGCGGCCAGGAGCGCAGCAGCTGGATCCGGCTGCGCACACTAATCCTGTTGCGCTGGGTGGCCATCGTCGGCCAGATCACCGCCATCACGGTTGCCCAGCAAACCTATCATGTGCAGCTTGAACTCGGGCTTTGCTATCTGGCCGTTGGAGTTTCGGTCCTCGGCAACCTGACGGCGATCTTCCTGTTTCCGCAGAACAAACGCCTGTCCGAGTTCGAAAACTTCCTGATGGTGCTGTTTGACCTGCTGCAACTGGCGTTTCTGCTGTATCTGACCGGTGGTTTGAACAACCCGTTCACCCTGCTGCTGTTGGGGCCCGTCACGATATCGGCCAATGTTATGAGCACGCGCTCTACCCTGATCGTTGGCGGTGTGGCCATCATCCTTGCCACCCTACTGGCTGAATTTCACCTGCCCTTGCGCACCGATATCGGGTTCATTCTGCGCATCCCCGATATTCTTCTGTTCGGCAACTGGGCGGCTATCATCATTGCGATCGTCTTCATCGGGGCCTATTCGCATCGTGTCAGTTCCGAAGTGCAATCCATGTCCGAGGCGCTGTCTGCCGCGCATATGGCCCTGGCGCGTGAACAAAAACTGACCGATCTGGGCGGAGTTGTCGCCGCCGCCGCGCATGAACTGGGGACGCCGCTGGCCACGATCAAACTGACCAGCTCGGAACTGATCGAAGAGCTGGAAGATCGCCCCGATCTGAAAGATGACGCCGCCCTGATCCGCGAGCAAGCGGATCGCTGCCGCGATATCCTGCGTGATATGGGGCGGGCAGGTAAGGACGATTTGCATTTGCGCCAGGCCCCGATCTCGACCGTTATCCACGAGGCCGCGGAACCGCATATCGAACGCGGCAAGCTGGTGCATTTCATCGAAGGCCCGGCGCTGGATGGGGATGTGCAGCAGCCCTCGATCCTGCGAAAGCCCGAAATCATTCACGGGCTGCGCAACCTGATCCAGAACGCGGTGGATTTTTCGCGCGCCAATGTCTGGGTCGAGGCGCATTGGACCACGGATCAGATCACCGTCAGCATCATGGATGACGGGCGTGGATATCCCTCGCACCTGATGGGCCGGATCGGTGATCCGTTCATGCGCCGAAGGCGGGCCGAGACAGACCAACGCGCGCGCCCCGAATACGAAGGGATGGGGTTGGGCCTGTTTATCGCCAAAACCCTACTGGAACGCAGTGGAGCCGAGCTTGAATTTGCCAATGGCTCAGACCCCTATCAGCATTTGTCAGATAATCCGGCACATCGGGGGGCCATCGTGCGCGTTTCATGGCCACGCAAAATGATTGACGCGCAAAAAGGCGACACGCCAGTGCCATCCGGCAGCAACCAGCGCATTCGGGCGTGAGTTAACAGTGCGTTAACCAATCGGAGCAATAGTCTGATCCCAGCACGTAATCTGACATGGGGTTTCCTATGGCTGACTGGATCATCCTGGCCTCAATCAGTTTGGTTTCATGTTGTCTGGCCGTTCAATGGCTACTGCCGCGGCGCTCGCGGCGGGATGACAGCTATGGACTGTTTTCAAACGCGTCCTTGTTTGACGCCGTCTTCCTGTTCGATGGGGCTCGGTTGATCAGCCATTCGGACATTGCTCTGGCCGGATTTGACGATGTCAAAAACTGGAGCGGTCTGCGCCGCCTGTTGCAAAGGGATTTTCCCACCTTCCCTGAAACGCCTGACTTGGTGCGCGATCAAGGCAATCTGGTTGTCTCGGCCATCGACTGCACGGTCGAGCGTGAGGTTCTGTGCGAATGGATCGACGGAATTGTCCGGGTGCAACTGCACGAACCAACCCGACCAACCGAAACACATATGCGCAACCCCAACGACCCGACCCGTCATGCGATGGATCAGGCCCCATATCCGGTCTGGTTGCTGGATCACAATGGGCATGTCAGGTGGTGCAACACCGCCTATATTGCTGTCGCGCGCAAGGCACGTGGCCCGGACGTGGACCTGACCGCGCCCCTGTTTTCCAACGCGGACGACAAACCGGGGCCCAGTGGCAAAGCCCGTGTCGCGGTCAAGGTTGATGATTGCGACAGTCAGCTTTGGTTCGATTTGACTCAGGTTGAGGACGAACAAGGGTGCCTGTGCTACGCGGTCGACATCAACGCCATTGTCGAGGCTGAAACCGCCCAGCGCAAATTCGTTCAAACGATGACAAAAACCTTTGCGCAGCTGTCAATTGGTCTGGCCATCTTCGACCGCAACCGCCAACTGGCCCTGTTCAATCCGGCACTGATCGATCTGACGACGTTACCGCCTGACTTTCTCAGCTGTCGCCCCAGCCTCTCCAGCTTTTTTGACATGCTGCGCGAACAACACATGATGCCAGAGCCAAAGAACTACCGCTCGTGGCGCAATCAGATGAACGATCTGCTCGAAGCGGCAGAGGACGGAAACTACCAGGAAACCTGGTCTTTGCCCTCAGGGTCGGTCTATTCGGTCAGCGGACGGCCACACCCCGATGGCGCGGTGGCCTTTTTGTTCGAAGACATCACCGCCGAGATCACGTTGACCCGCCGTTTCCGGTCAGAAATGGACCTGATGCAATCCATCTTTGACAAGCTGGCAGATGCGATCGCGGTGTTTGCCGATGACGGCACGTTGGCCTTTACAAACTACGCTTATCAACAGCTATGGGGCGATCCGGCGGATGCGGGATTTCAGGTGGAAACAGCCATGGATGTCACCCGGAAATGGCAGGAGCACTGTGTCGCAACACCTGTTTTGGGTGAGATTCGCGATTTCATCGAAATGCGGGATAACCGGGCCGAGTGGACGGCCGAGATTGGCATGCGCGACGGCACGAAATTGGACTGTACCGTAACCCCAATGCAGAACGGAGCGACCATTGTCCGATTTGGTCATGAGGCTCTGATCAGCAGGCGGCCTTCAATCGAACAAATCAGCGCCTGAACCGGGTTGCAGCCACCCGGGCGTGGGGCCATTGTGGCGGCATGACGATACCGCCCCATTCCATGACCCTGGTTTCACCAGAAAACACGCTTGCTTTGGCGGCCCGATTGGGGACGGAACTGGCCGCTGGCGATGTTCTACTACTGGAAGGTCCGATTGGCAGTGGCAAGACCCATTTCGCACGCAGCCTGATCCAATCTCTGATGCAGGTGCCCGAGGACGTGCCTTCACCTACATTCACGCTGGTGCAGGCCTATGACACTGCGGCAGGCGAAATATGGCACTGCGATCTCTACCGGATCAGCACGGTCGATGAGGTTGAGGAACTGGGCCTGATCGATGCCTTTGATGGGGCAATCTGCCTTGTCGAATGGCCCGATAAGCTAGGTCCTTTAGCTCCACAATCCGCGCTGACCATGACCTTTGAGACAGATCCGAATGAAACCGAAACACGGCATCTGACACTTACGTGGTCTGACCCGAAATGGACGCATAAGCTGGAGGCGATCACATGACAAACCGTGCCATATTGGCCGAGGCCCTGATCGCGCAGACGCCATGGGCTGGTGCCCAACGCGCGCACCTGGCAGGGGATGCCTCGAACCGACAATATGAACGGCTGACCGACCCGGCGACCGGTCGGACTGCCGTTCTGATGGATGCACCACCTGAGAAAGGTGAGGATGTCGACGCTTTTGTGCGTGTCGCCAACTATCTGCGCTCGGCCGGGTTGAATGCGCCAGAGATCTACGCGGAAGATTCCGAGTTCGGCTTTCTGCTGCTAGAGGATTTTGGCGACGATCTGTTTGCGCGTGTTCTGGATCATGATCCGAATAAAGAGCGACAGCTTTATGAGGCCGCGACCGATGTTCTGGTTCATTTGCATCAGGCGCCACTACTCTCGTTACCGTCGTATGACCCTGCCCTGATGACCGACCTTTCGGCCCTGTCGTTCACCAAATATGCCCAAGGCATTCAGGGCAGTTATGACCAAGCAGCGATGGACCGGTTTCAAACCCGGTTTTCTGACCTGTTGCATCAAGAAACTTCGGGTCAGAAAGTTGTTATCCAGCGGGATTATCATGCCGAGAATCTGGTCTGGTTGCCGGACCGGGACGGCGTGCAACGTGTCGGATTGCTGGACTTTCAACTCGCGATGCTGGGGCACCCGGCCTATGATCTGGTGTCGCTGTTGCAGGATGTGCGCCGCTCGGTTTCCGCAGGAACCGAAATGCAGATGATCAATCGCTACATCGCCGCCTCTGGTGCAAACGATCACGACTTTAGAACTGCCTATGCGGTGCTTGGAGCACAGCGAAATCTGCGCATTTTGGGCGGTTTCTCTCGTCTGGCCGTGGATTACGGCAAGCCGAAATACATCGACCTGATCCCGGCCACCTGGTCTCATCTGATGCGCGATCTGGAACACCCTGCCCTGATCCCGGTGGCCCAATTGCTGCGAGACGCCTTGCCCGAACCCACGCCCGACAATCTGGCCAAGCTGAGGGCCGCATGACCGACACTCCAACCGCTGTCATGATGTTTGCTGCCGGGTTTGGCACCCGGATGGGCGCGCTGACGAAGGACCGCCCCAAACCGCTGATCGAAGTGGCTGGCCGCGCCTTGATCGATCACGCGCTGGATCATGTTGAAGCGCTGGGCCCGAAGCGGATTGTGACCAATCTGCACTACCGCGCCGATCAACTGGACGCGCACCTGACACCCAAGGGTGTGCTCCTGTCGCGGGAAGAGCCCGAGATATTGGAGACCGGCGGCGGGTTACGTGCCGCCTTGCCCCTGCTGCGCTCGAACCCGGTTTTCACGATGAACACAGATGCCATCTGGGCCGGTCCGAACCCTTTGACATTGCTGCAACAAGCGTGGGATCCCGAGCGCATGGATGCGCTGCTGATGTGTATCCCGATTGGACGCACGATTGGTCACGGCGGTGACGGGGATTTCACCGCCGATGCAGACGGTCGGATCACACGCGGGCCAGGGCTGGTCTATGGCGGGGCGCAGATCATCAAGACCGATGGGTTGCAGGATTTCGCTGAACCTGCCTTTTCGCTGAACCTGCTTTGGAACCGGATGCACGCGCAAGGCCGCCTGTTTGCGGTCGAGTATCCCGGCCGCTGGTGCGACGTTGGGCGACCCGAAGGGATCGCGCTGGCCGAGGGGCTGCTGGCCGATGTTTGACGCCAGCCCCCTGCCCCGTGTCTTTGCCGTTCCACCCGGCGCGGATTTTCCCAAAGCGCTGGTTGACGGGCTACGCCAACGCAGCGCTGGCCCGCCCGAGGCGCTGGCCCGGTTGCAACTGGTGGTCAATACCCGCCGGATGGCACGCCGCGTGCGGGACCTGTTCGATCAGGGGCCGCCTTGCCTGCTGCCCCGGCTGTCTTTGGTCACAGATCTAGGCGAAAGCGCTGATCTGGCACAAATTCCACCCGCCATCCCGCCGCTGCGACGGCGGCTGGAACTGACACATCTGGTCGCCAAACTGCTGGATCAACAACCGGATCTGGCAGCGCGGGCTTCGCTGTTCGATCTGTCCGACAGCCTGGCCGCATTGATTGATGAGATGCAGGGCGAAGGCGTGCATCCCGATGCGATACGTCAGCTGGATGTCAGTGATTTGTCCGGGCATTGGGCGCGCGCACAGGCCTTTATCGGGATCGCCGATCACTTTGTTGATGCGGGCGATCGGGCGATGGACGCGCAAGCCCGGCAACGCCGGGTGGTTGAGGCGCTGATCGCGCGATGGGCAGAGGCCCCTCCTCAGCACCCGGTCATTCTGGCGGGCTCAACCGGGTCGCGGGGCACCACTTTGATGCTGATGCAAGCCATCGCGCGACTGCCGCAGGGGGCACTGATCCTGCCGGGGTTTGATTTCGACCAGCCGCGAGCGGTCTGGGATCGGTTGGATGAGGCGCTGATTTCGGAAGACCATCCGCAGTTCCGGTTCCGAAAGTTGATGCGAGAGCTGGGCTTGACCCCAGATCAAGTCCAGTCTTGGACAGGATGCGAGCCCCCCTCACCCGCGCGTAACAGATTGGTATCATTGGCGTTACGCCCGGCACCCATCACTGATGCGTGGATGTCCGAAGGGCCACAACTGACAGATCTGGATCAGGCAACCAAAGACCTGACATTGGTCGAGGCGGATTCACCCCGATCCGAAGCACTGGCCATCGCGTTGCGCCTGCGTGAGGCCGCCGAAACTGGCCAGACAGCAGCGCTGATCACCCCCGACAGGATGCTGACCCGGCAAGTCAGCGCAGCGCTGGACCGGTGGAACATTTTGCCCGATGACAGCGCGGGTCTGCCCTTGCAGTTGTCACCTCCGGGTCGGTTCCTGCGCCATGTTGCGGGCCTGTTTGCCCGGCGACTGGACGGTGAGGCGCTGTTGACCCTTCTGAAACACCCCCTCTGCCATGATGGCGCAGATCGGGGTGCCCATCTGCTACAGACCCGCGATCTGGAACTAGACCTGCGGCGCCATGGGCCCCCGTTTCCGGATCATGCCAGCCTAACGGCTTCGGCCATCCGCACCGAAGCATCTGCAGACTGGATTGGCTGGGTTGCTCAGCATTTCTGTGATCAGCAGATTTCAGGCACGCATCCGCTTTCCGATTGGGTCAGGCGGCTACGGGATCTGGCCGAGGCGATCTCGGCTGGTTCTGCCGGAGAACAAGGTACGCTCTGGGACAAAAACGCAGGCCAAAAGGCGCTGGACGTCCTGACCGCCCTGCAAGATGAGGCGCAGCATGGCGGCCCGATGACCGCACATGATTTCGCCGACCTTTTGGGGGCTTTGCTGGCCGGGGAAGAGGTGCGCGACCGCGACGCACCGCATCCCCATATCATGATCTGGGGAACGCTTGAGGCGCGGGTGCAAGGGGCTGATCTGCTGATTCTGGGCGGCCTGAACGAAGGCAGCTGGCCCGAGGCCCCGGCTCCAGACCCCTGGCTGAACCGTCAGATGCGCGATAAGGCAGGCCTGTTGCTGCCAGAACGTCGGATCGGCCTTTCGGCGCATGATTTTCAACAGGCCATCGGCGCGCCCGAAGTTTGGCTGACCCGCGCAACCCGCTCGGATGATGCAGAAACCGTTCCGTCCCGCTGGTTGAACCGCCTGACCAATCTGCTGAATGGCCTGCCAGATCAGAGGGGCCAAGCGGCACTGTCTGACATGAAGGGGCGGGGGAAAATCTACCTGAGTTGGGCCAAGACACTGGAACACGCGCCCAGGATCGACCCTGCACACCGGCCATCGCCGCGCCCTCCGGTTGCTGCGCGACCACGCCGGTTGTCGGTGACCGAGATCAAGCGGCTGATCCGCGACCCTTACGCAATCTACGCCAAACATGTGCTGCGCCTAAGGCCGCTTGACCCTTTGGTGCAAGCGCCAGATGCCCTGCTGCGGGGGATCGTTGTGCATGAAATCCTTGAGCATTTTGTCAAGGAAAGCGTGTTGGACACCGCCTTGCTGACACGCGAGAATTTCCTGAAACGCGCCCATGATTTGCTGGAAAAGCACGTCGCATGGCCCACCGCCCGCAAGCTTTGGCTGGCGCGGTTGCACCGAATTGCCGACGATTTTCTGCGTGCCGAGACCGCCCGACGCGGTGATGGCGGACCGGTAGCATTTGAAGCGGTAATGAAACTGGCGCTGACTCCACTAGATTTCACCATTGCCGGGCGCGCCGATCGGATTGATCGCAACAGCCGGGGTGTATTGCGGATCATCGACTACAAAACCGGTATGCCGCCGAGCGAAAGCCAACAGGCCAAATTCGACAAACAATTGCTGATCGAAGCGGCGATGGCCGAACAAGGTGCCATTGAAGGGATCGACCCAACAGACGTGGCCCAGGCGATCTTTATCGGCATGGGTGGCAGCTACAAAGAGGTCGCAGCCCCCCTAGTCAAAGAACCGACCGAGAAGGTCCTCACCGAGCTAAAACAGCTCATTTCCGCCTATTTAGAGCCTGATCAAGGGTTTTCATCTCGCCGGATGCTGCACAAGGACACCGATATTGGCGACTATGATCATCTGGCGCGGTTCGGTGAATGGGACCGTTCTGCCGAAACCCGGCCAGAGGACCTGACATGACCGCGCGCAACGATGCGACCGAGCGGCAAGTACAGGCCGCGCGCCCCGACGCCTCGACCTGGTTGGCCGCCAATGCGGGCTCGGGCAAGACACGGGTTCTGACCGACCGCGTGGCACGGCTTTTGCTGGATGGAGTGCAGCCGCAGCATATTCTATGCCTGACCTACACCAAGGCTGCGGCCAGCGAGATGCAAAACCGGTTGTTCAAACGCCTCGGCGAATGGGCAATGCTGGACAACCGCAGCCTTGAAGGCGAACTGGTCGATTTGGGAGTAACAGGGGCGATTGATCCGGATCGGCTGGCGCAGGCGCGGACCCTGTTTGCCCGTGCGATCGAAACGCCGGGTGGGCTGAAAATTCAGACGATCCATTCATTTTGCGCCTCACTTTTACGTCGTTTTCCGTTGGAAGCGGGCGTCAGCCCGCAATTTGCGGAAATGGAAGACCGCGCCGCAGCCTTGTTGCGTGAGGAAATCATCGAAGATTTCGCCGGGAGCCCTCAGGCGTCTCTGATCGAAGACGTCGCGCGGTTCATCACCGATACCGGATTTGACAGGCTGACAGCGGCAGTGACCCAAAGGCGGAGCTTGTTTGATCAGCCTTTGCAATGGCCTGACCTTTTGGGTCGCTTTGGTCTGCCGAATGGGTTTGATGAAAATAGCCTGCTGTCCCAGGTATTTATGGGCGGTGAGGTTGAGTTGATTCAATCGCTCCTGCCTGCGCTAATGGAAAGCGGCGGCAACAATGCCAAGGCAGCAACAAGGCTGGCCGGATTCACCGAGGCGCGATTGACGCAACTGCCGGTGCTCGAAGGGGTTTTGCTGACGGGTAGGGCTGCAAAAGACCCGTTTTCTGCCAAGATCGGCGCTTTCCCGACGAAAGCGCTACGCGAAGGCGCTCTAGCCGACCAAATGCCCCAGCTTGAGGCGCTGATGTTGCGGGTCGAAGCCACACGGGAACAACGCCTGGCGCTGGTTGCCGCGCAGAAAACCACCGTTCTGCATCGCTTTGCCGCCGCCTTCCTGCCGGAATACGAGCGCCGCAAACAACTGCGCGGCTGGCTGGATTTTGACGATCTGATCCTGCGCGCGCGGCAGGTGCTAAACGACCCCGCAGTGGCAGAATGGGTGCTGTATCGTCTGGATGGCGGCATCGATCATATACTGGTGGACGAGGCGCAAGACACCAGCCCGGATCAATGGGATGTGATCGAAAAACTGGCACAGGAATTCACCAGCGGGGAAGGGGCCCGGTCGGGGGTCGAGCGCACGATTTTCGTGGTTGGCGACAAGAAGCAATCGATCTATTCGTTCCAGGGCGCAGACCCGCAAGCCTTTGATCGAATGCGGGCAGAGTTTGGGCGGAAACTGGCGGAATCAGGCTCTAAATTGGAAAATTCTGAGCTTGCTTATTCCTTTCGTTCCTCAAGCGCGATCCTTTCTTTAGTCAATATTCTGTTTGAAGAGCACGCTGAAGCGGGTTTTCAGGACGAGGCGCTTCACGTTGCTTTCAAAGAAAGCCTGCCAGGGCGTGTCGATCTTTGGCCAGCAATTGAGAAGGTTGAGGATGATGAAGACGGCGACTGGACCGACCCGGTAGATCGGCCCGGATCGCGCCATCACACGGTTCTTCTCGCCGACCAGATTGCATCATCGATCCAGGAAATGATCGATGGCGATGTAACGATCCCCGAGGACGGTCAGGAGCCCGGCACTTTCGTGCGCCGCAAAATACAGCCGGGTGATTTTCTTATCCTTGTTCAGCGCCGCTCGGACCTGTTTGCCGAGATCATACGCGCATGTAAGGCCAAAAGGTTGCCCATCGCAGGGGCGGATCGATTGAAAGTGGGCGCAGAACTGGCGGTCAAAGACCTTGCGGCATTGCTGAGCTTTCTCGCCACGCCTGAGGATAGCCTGGCGCTGGCCACTGTTTTAAAATCCCCGCTGTTCGGCTGGACCGAACAGGCTTTGTTTGATCTGGCCCATCGACGGCAGGAAGCCTATCTTTGGGCCGCGCTGCGTAACCGGGCGGAAGAATTCCCTGAAACGCTCGCCATGCTCAACGATTTGCGCAGCCAAATCGACTTTCTGCGCCCCTACGACCTGATCGAGCGCATTCTGACCCGCCACGACGGGCGGCGAAAGCTGCTCGGGCGGCTTGGGGCAGAAGCCGAGGATGGGATCAATGCCCTGCTATCGCAGGCCTTGGCCTATGAACGCACCGATATTCCCAGCCTGACCGGCTTTCTGGTCTGGATGCAGACCGATGATCTGGAAATCAAACGACAGATGGGTGGTGTGGGCAACATGATCCGAGTCATGACGGTGCATGGCTCAAAAGGGTTGGAGGCTCCCATTGTGATCCTGCCCGACACCGGAAAACGCCAGGCCCCGCGCGATGCTGAGATCATGGTCGCAGATGGGACTCCGTTGTGGAAAGTTCCGGCGGATGCCTCACCCAAACTGATTTCCCTGGCGCGTGACGAGGCGCGCAGCCGGGAAGAAAATGAGCGGTTGCGGCTGCTCTATGTGGCTCTAACACGGGCCGAGAAGTGGTTGATCGTGGCGGCTGCGGGCGATGTCGGCAAGGATGGGTCCAGCTGGTATCAGATGGTTGAGGCGGCGATGGCGCGGGCAGGGGCAACACAACTGGACGGAACAAATACGCAGCGATTGGCGCATGGCGATTGGGATGCCTTGCCCCTTATCGCGCATTCGGAACCGCAGGACGAAAGCCTCAATCTGCCCGATTTCTACACACATCCGGCGCAAGATGCGCCTTTGACCCAAGACACCCTCAGCCCATCCGATCTGGGCGGGGCCAAGGCGCTTCCTGGTGACGCGGGTCAGGATGAAGAGGCCGCAAAGCTGCGCGGCACCCGACTGCACTTGCTGCTGGAGCATTTGCCCGGCATGGCGCAGGATAGCTGGCCCAAGCTTTGCGCCCGCGTTCTGCCCGATATGCATGACGGGGAACGAAATGAGCTGCTGGCCGAAGCCACAGCAGTTCTGACGGCCACACACCTGGAACCAATATTCGCCCCCGATGCTCTGGCAGAGGTTCCCGTGTCTGCCAACCTAAACGGACAGCGCATGCGTGGGGTTATCGACCGGTTGATCGTGACCGACACCGAAGTACATGTTATTGATTTCAAATCAAATGCTACGGTTCCCACAAACGCCGAAGCCTGCCCCGAAGGCCTGCTGCGTCAGATGGGGGCTTATGCGCAAGCGCTGACACAGATTTATCCTGACAAGACCATCCGCACCGCGATCCTTTGGACGCGCAGTGCTGAACTGATGTGGCTGCCACACGATCTTGTGACGGACGCACTGGCCCGCACCCAGATATCTTGACCTTCCCTACGGCGGCACCTACGTTCTGATCCCAAGTTTACCCCATTCAGGAGACAGAATATGTCGACCGTTGCCGTTACCGACGACACCTTTGACGCCGAAGTCAAGAATTCGGCCGTTCCCGTAGTTGTGGATTTCTGGGCCGAATGGTGCGGCCCCTGTAAACAGATCGGCCCCGCGCTGGAAGAACTGGCCGCCGAGTATGGCGACAAGGTGAAAATCGCCAAGGTCGATGTGGATAGCAACCCGAACGCCGCCGCCGCCATGGGCGTGCGTGGCATCCCAGCGCTGTTCATCTTCAAGGACGGCCAGGTCGTCTCGAACCGGGCAGGCGCGGCGCCGAAGGCCGCTCTGCAAAGCTGGATCGACGAATCCATCTGATCTGTCTGAGATCAGAGAAAGACCAAAGGCGCCTGTACCCGGGCGCCTTTTTTGTTGAAAGATCGGAGGGGGCAGATGGCCAAAACACGGGTATTGGTGGAATTCGGAATGGGAACGTCCCTGCGCCGGGAGGATTACACCGAAGCCGCGCGACGGGCGATCAAGGACGCGCTGTGGCACAACTCGATCAACATGGCCGAGCTGTTTGGCTTTCCCAAAGAGGCGATGATCATCGATGTCGAAATCGGAGTTCAGCAGCCCGAACTGGTGGATATCGACCAGCTGTTGGCTGTGTTCCCCTATGGCACCCCCAGCATCTCAGTCGCCAAGGGTGGGCTTGATATCGAAAAGCCCGACCGGCAGGGCCGAACAGTGATCGCCAATGCTGCATTGGCGGTTTCGTTTGATATGGAGGTCGCGCAATGACCGAGCAACGTATCATTCTTGAAATGGGAATGGGAAATGACCTTTACGGCCAAGACTACACCAAAGCTGCACGTCGAGCCGTACAGGATGCGTTGCATCATTCCTCGATTACACTGTTTTCTACCCTCGGCATCGACCACGCCGAGATGCGGGTGCAGGTGACGATCGGTGTACAGTGCCCCGATCAGGTGGATTGCGATCTGATTGCCGCCGACCTGCCGCGCGGGCGGGCCGAGGTGCGCGCGGTTCTGGGTGGACAAGATGTAGAGGATAAGGTGGCAGGCACGCGGCACGTGGTTGCCACTGCCGCGATTGAGGCTTTTTTGCCATCTCAGCTAGGGAAATACGTCCAAGACTGACAAAGAAAAAGCCGCTCGGGGATCCGGGCGGCTGTTCCGATTTGGTGATCCGGTCGAAGGATCAGAGCTTCGCGATATCCGCGCGAACCAAGCCGATGTCTTCCAGCTGAGCGTCGGTCAGCTGTGACAGAAGCTTGCGGGTTTTGCGGCTCTCGTTCCATTCAACAACGGTTTCAAAAGCGTTCGAGAACGCGTCCACTACGTGCAGGATGGTAGCTGCTCCGAGCGGCGCATGAATATTTGCAGTGGTTGCCATGTGCGCAGTCCTTGGATTTGAAACAGCCGACCCGTTGTCGGTTGTAAGCCTCATGTAGGATGCGAGACCCGGACTCACAATTGCTCGTTTGACAGTCCCGATCTGCATCTATTGCATATCTTTTACGCAGTTTTAGAACGGGTTGCGCCGATCCTGCGCCCGGCCCATATATAGCGACAAGTAGAACGGAGGCTTTCATGGCAGACAGCGATTTCCCCGGTTGGCACGGAACGACCATTATTGGCGTCAAAAAAGGTGGGCAGGTTGTCATCGCCGGGGACGGGCAGGTCAGCCTGGGCCAGACCGTGATCAAAGGCACCGCCCGCAAGGTGCGCCGTCTGTCGCCTGGTGGGTTTGAGGTGGTTGCTGGTTTTGCGGGATCGACTGCCGATGCCTTCACACTGCTGGAACGGCTGGAAGCCAAGCTTGAAGCCACGCCCGGCCAACTGGCCCGCGCCTCTGTGGAACTGGCCAAGGACTGGCGCACCGACAAGTACCTGCAAAAGCTTGAGGCGATGCTGATTGTCACCGATGGCAAGGACCTGTTGGTGATCACCGGGGCAGGGGATGTGCTGGAACCCGAGCACAACGTGGCTGCCATCGGATCGGGCGGGAACTTCGCCCTCGCCGCAGCCCGCGCGATGATGGACAGCGACAAAGAGGCCGAGCAGGTGGCGCGCGAAGCGATGGCGATTGCCGCGGATATCTGCGTTTATACCAACGGCAATCTGACTATCGAGACAATCTCAAGCTAACAGCGCCTTAATCTCTTTCCCTTTCCAGCGGCGGTGCATCCCGATCAGACCAAAGATCGCGGCCACAACGACGATGTAGTAGGGCACGCGGATATCGATGCTCATCAAACCGCCGCCGATCAGGGACATGATGCCGCCCGCCAGGCAGAAGACTGCGGTGGTCACGCCCATAACCCAGCCCTGATCCGTCTCGCTGACAGATGATGAAAACAGGCCCAGCAGGGTCGGGTAGGCGACACCGAACAGGAAGTAGAAGAAGAACACCGGCACGAAGCTGAGTACCCCGCTGGGGCTGAAGGCGAATGTCAGCCCGCAGATCACCATGACGATCAGCGCAGAGTATATGATCTGATGCTTGCTGAATCTCTCTTGTGCAGGCTTGACAAGGAATGTGCTTGAAAAAGCCAGCGCAAAGCCAATGACCACCATCGCCATGCTGCCGCCTATCACACCATAGCCGAAACGGCTGGTCAGGAAGTTGTCAACAAAGACATAGAAGGTCACGTTGGCGATCATGAAGAAGGAATAGACCGGCAGGATTTTCAGAACCATCGGGTGGCCGCGCACGGCGATCAGGCTGTCAGTGATATCGCGCGGGCGAAAGACAAAAGGCTCGCGTTCGGTGCGGGTGTCCTTGAAATATGTCATTACAAGGAAAATCGCGATCAGCACCAAAACAAACGCTCCATAAAACGGGGTTTTCAGCGTCGCGTAGCTGCCCAGCAGGGCGGCATCTGACAGGACCGCTCCGATAATCGGGCCGCCCACAAGGCCAAAGCTGACGCCCGTCACGATATACCCCATGTTTCGGTCACGGTCCGCAGCATCTGTACTGCCGTCGATCATTGCTGCCTGCGCGATGGGCTGGTTGCCTGCCGTGAACCCTGTGATCGACCGCCCGACAATCAGCATGATCAGACTGTTCATATAGAGCGCTGCGATGGTCAGAGCATAGCCCACCAGCGCCCCGCCTAAACAAACCAACAAAGCATTCTTGCGCCCGATGGAATCTGAGACTTTCGAGACATAGACCACACCAAGAAACCAGGACAGGAAGAAGCACCCAATCACGAGACCATAGTAGAAATGCCGCTGTCCCTCTGGTGTGCTGTCGGGCAGGAAGCCCGATTTCGTTTCCATGATCAGCGAGTTGATTATCGGAAAAACAAGGCCTTGTCCGATCAGGTCTACAAACACCACAAATAACAGGGTGATCTTGGCGATTTTCGTCATCTCTGCGCTCCTGACCCGCAAGGCATTGAAATCACTGTAACAGAGCGGGCGCGCTTCACCTATAGAAAGCATTGCAAACCGGGTGGTGCGTTGCTAACCAACGCTGCCAATACAGCCACTTGGTTGTTTTCATGCCGCACATGATTACCTAAGCCCAAGTTTGACCCGCCGACTGAAAGGACTGCGCCTTGACCGACCTGACCCCGCGCGAGATTGTCTCGGAACTGGACCGTTTCATCATTGGTCAGAAAGATGCGAAGCGCGCCGTTGCCGTGGCGTTGCGCAACCGCTGGCGGCGCAAGCAGTTGTCTGATGACATCCGCGATGAGGTCTATCCAAAAAACATCCTGATGATTGGCCCCACGGGTGTGGGCAAAACCGAGATCAGCCGCCGCCTGGCCAAACTGGCGCGCGCACCTTTTATCAAGGTCGAGGCCACCAAGTTTACCGAGGTCGGTTACGTGGGCCGTGATGTTGAGCAGATCGTGCGTGATCTGGCCGACGCCGCCATCGTTCAAACCCGTGAATACATGCGCGAGGATGTCAAAGCGCGCGCGCATCAGGCCGCCGAGGATCGTGTGATCGAGGCGATTGCAGGCGAAGACGCCCGCGAGGGCACACGCGAGATGTTTCGCAAAAAGCTGAAAGCGGGTGATCTGGATGATACAGAGATCGAGCTGGAGCTATCGGAAACCGCAAACCCGATGCCGATGTTCGACATTCCCGGTCAACCGGGTGGCCAGATGGGGATGATGAATCTGGGCGATATTTTCGGCAAAGCCTTTGGTGGCCGCACCGTCAAGAAACGCATGACCGTTGCCGAAAGCTATGACGCCCTGATCGGAGAAGAGGCCGACAAGCTGCTGGATGATGAAACCGTCAACCGCATCGCGCTGGAATCCGTCGAACAAAACGGCATCGTCTTTCTGGATGAAATCGACAAAGTCTGCGCCCGGTCAGACGCGCGCGGCGGCGATGTCAGCCGCGAAGGGGTGCAGCGCGACTTGCTGCCTCTGATCGAAGGCACGACGGTCAGCACCAAACATGGCCCCGTGAAAACCGACCATATCCTGTTCATCGCATCTGGTGCCTTCCACATCGCCAAGCCGTCGGACCTATTGCCCGAACTGCAGGGCCGCCTGCCGATCCGTGTAGAACTGCGCGCCCTGACCGAAGAAGATTTCGTGCGCATCCTGACCGAAACTGACAACGCCCTGACCCGTCAGTACACCGCCCTGATGGGCACCGAAGAGGTCACGGTCAGCTTTACCGAAGATGGCATTGCGGCGCTGGCTCGGATTGCGGCGGATGTAAACCAAAGTGTCGAAAACATTGGTGCGCGGCGGCTCTACACCGTGATGGAACGGGTGTTTGAGGAACTGTCCTTTACCGCGCCCGACAAGGCCGGGTCTGAAATCACGGTCAATGCCGCCTTCGTCGAAGAAAACCTGGGCGAGCTGACCAAATCCACCGACCTGAGCCGTTACGTTCTGTAACAGATTCAGCTGGATTTTGCCGCCGCAGATTCCCCGTGTCACTGGACGCGGGGGCAGAAATCGATAGCTTAGCGCAAAGCATTTCCGAAGGTCTTGTGCATTGCGCTATGTGGTCATTCTGTTTCTGATTTTCTCGGTTGGGGCCTGTGTCGACAGAACCGTCACGGAAACTGTGCCCTCGGCATTGTCTATTGGCACACCCAAGACCGTATTCGCCAGCACGTCGCGCGCAAAAGAGCCTGATGGATCCTATGGGTTCCGCCGCGGCGACAGCCTGCGCTTTCTTGAAACCACTGTTTCAATCCCTCCAACCCATACGCCCGGGACGCTTAAGTTTTCATACGCGAATGCAAACCCGAAGAAAGAGTTTGTGCTGGCCAAAGTGACCGAACTGGATGGTCCGAACGGGTTGAAAGAACGCCTGCATGGTCAGGATGACGTGACGGTCTTCGTCCATGGCTACAACTCGACCCAGACCGAGACCCTGTTCCGGGCGGCGCAGCTGTCGAATGATATCGGTATACCCGGCTCGATCCTGGTTTATTCATGGCCCAGCCGCGCAACGGGTTTTGGCTATGCCTATGATCTGGATAGCATGCTGTTCGCGCGCGATGGGCTGGAACAAACCGTTCTCAGTTTGAAATCTATGGGCATGAAACGCGTTGTTCTGGTCGCGCATTCCATGGGCGGCGCGCTGTCGATGGAGATGATGCGACAGGCTGAGTTGAAAGAACCTGGCTGGGCCAAAAGAAATCTGGAAGGCGTTGTTCTGATCTCGCCCGATCTGGATGTTGATCTGTTTCGATCTCAGATGGCCCGGATTGCAAACCCGCCTGACCCATTCATCGTGATGGTGTCGCAGAAGGACAAGATACTCAATATCTCGGCTCGCCTGCGCGGAACCGCAGAAGGTGAGCGTTTGGGGAACATCAGTTCGATCGATGCGCTGGAAGAGTTTCCGATCAACGTGATCGACACAACTGCGTTCAACAGCGATGCGCAATCCTCGCATTTCGTGGCAGCCACTTCGCCAGCGCTTTTGGCGATTCTCGGCTCGGTCCGGCGCGTCAGCGGCACGTTCGGGCCGGATGACAGGCGCAGCCGGGGCATCAACACTCTGGTGCCTGAAGATCAACGCAACCCCGATGGCGCAACCGAGATTGTGCTGACCGAAACCGGACAGGCAGAGGTGACAACGCCGTGACGCGGTTCAACCTGCGTCAGTTCCTTTATGACAATGCAACCTGGCTTGGCGCTGGTCTTTTACTGACCTTCTTGTCGAGCTTTGGGCAGACATTCTTCATCTCGGTCTTTGCCGGCGAAATCCGCGCAGCCTATGGGCTGAGCCATGGGGCCTGGGGCGGGCTTTACTCACTGGGCACCTTGGTGGCGGCAGGGGTGATGATCTGGGCCGGTGGCCTGACAGATGTGTTCCGCGTCCGCGTTCTGGGACCCGTCGTCCTTGCGGGGCTTGCCCTTGCGGCACTTGCGCTGGCTTGGAACACCTGGGTCGCCCTTTTGCCGGTGATCATCTTTCTGCTGCGGCTGTTCGGGCAGGGGATGAGCACTCATCTGGCACAGGTCGCCATGGCACGCTGGTTTACCGCATCACGTGGCAAAGCCCTGTCCATCGCCTCGCTGGGCTATTCCATCGGTGAGGCTCTGCTGCCCCTCAGCTTTGTTGCTGCAATGGCCTTTGTGGATTGGCGCTGGCTTTGGGTTTTGGTGGCAGGCTTGATCCTGCTGGGTATTCCGCTTCTGATCCGTCTACTGCGTCAGGAACGAACACCTCAGAGCCTTGCGGATGAATATGCGTCAACGGGAATGCAGGGCCGTCACTGGACCCGTCGTGAGGCGCTTTTGCATCCGCTGTTCTGGTGCATGGCGCCAGCCATCCTGGGGCCATCCGCGTTCATCACGGCCTTTTTCTTCCATCAGGTCCACTTGGCCGAGGTCAAAGACTGGGCGCATATCCAACTGGTAGCTTTGTTCCCGATCTTTACCGTCATTTCGATCTTCTCAATGTTTGCGGCGGGATGGGCACTGGACAAATGGGGCACCGCCCGGATCATGCCATTCTATCAGATACCAATGGCGATGGGCTTTGGCGTCATGGCCTTTGCAGACACCATCGGCATCGCTTTGATTGGCTTGATCTTCATGGGCATCACTGGCGGAGCCCATAACACATTGCCCAGCGCGTTTTGGGCCGAGTTCTACGGCACCCGACATATCGGGGCCATCAAAGCCTTGGCGACGGCATTGATGGTGCTGGGTTCAGCCATCGGTCCGGTTCTGACCGGCGTTCTGATCGACCTTGGTGTCCCGCTCAGCCTGCAATTCCTGTGGATCGCAGCGTTTTTCCTGCTGGTCTGCGCATTAATCGGGTTCGGTATCCGGCGCGCAAGAACTGATTACTAACGTGTGCGTCTTAGGTAGACGTAGTAAGCCCCGTCTCCACCATGGCTGATATGGGCCGGGGTCACTTGCATCACCGCCTGCGCCAGCGGCGGTAGGGACAGCCAATGCGGCACCTGATTGCGCAGCACGCCGCGCGGGGTCGGGATAGGGCCGGGTTCGTCCCGATCCTTACCTTTGCCGGTAATCACCAGCACCAGCCGCTTGCCTTGGGCCTGAGCCGTCAGAACAAAACGCACCAGCGCCGGATGTGCTGTTTCAGTCCGCATCCCATGCAAGTCCAGCTTGCCCTCGGGCTTTAGCTTGCCGCGCTTCATCCGACCAAACGCCTTGGTGTCCATCTGTACCGGCGCAGCGCGCAACGTTTCCGTAATCGACGGCTTCAAACTATTGCCGGATGGTTTGCCTTGACGAGTCTGGCCCAGTTCAAAGGCTTCGATCCGGGGTTTCGGCAATTTCTTGGGCGTCGGCTTCGGCAGGGTTGTCGGATGCACGGTCTGAGGCATCTCGGGATGCAACCGTTCAGCCTGTTTAGTGACCTTGCGCCAAAGCTCGATCTCGTCACTTGTCAGTTTGCGCCGGGTCATCAGAATTCATCCGGCAACAGGGCGTAAGCACGTTGAATTGGCAACAACAGGATCATCCGGCCCGGATCCTTCAACCTGCCAGCAGCTTGTCCGGCCTCGTCACCAGTTCCAAAAAAGATATCAGCCCGCTGCGCACCTTTGATGGCTGATCCGGTATCCTGCGCAATCATCAATCGGCGCAGAGGGTTTGCGCCATCTTTCTCAACCCAGACCGGTGCGCCCAGCGGTGTATATGCCGGATCGGCGGCAATACTGCGCATAGTGGTCACAGACCGGTTCATCGCACCCAACGGCCCCAATTCGGGCGCAACGCGGCTCACTTCGCGGAAGAAGACGTAGGAAGGGTTGTGAAACAGCAACTCGGCCCCGACCTGCGGGTTTTTTCGCACCCAAGCGCGGATCATCTGCGCGCTGACTTCGTGCGAACCCAGAATCCCGCGCCGGATCAGTTCAACGCCTATCGACCGATAAGGGTGCCCATTGGCACCACCATAGCCGACGCGCAACGCGCCACCATCGGGCAGCTTTACCCGGCCCGAGCCCTGAATCTGCAGAAAGAACAGTTCGACCGGATCATCGACCCAAGCGATCTCCAGGCCACGGCCTTGCATCACATCACTGGTCAGGATTTCCCGACGGCTCAGCCATGGTCCATCAGCTCGGGCCTCGGGCGGCATTTTGTAGATCGGATATTTGAAGCGTTCTGTGCGAACCCTCGAACCATCGAGTTCTGGCTCAAAATACCCGGTGAACAGCGCGTCCTCACCGTCCTCAACCAGAACCGGGCGAAAGAACAGTTCAAAGAAAGCGCGTGCGGCATCCGCGTCATAGCTGCGCGCAACACCGCAAAGCGCGCGCCAATCCGGATGTCCGAGATCACCGCAGGTGTTCAGAAAAACGGAAAGGGCCGCGCCGTGATCATCCTCGGCCCAGCCCTGCAAGTCATCAAATGACAGAATGGATCGCGTCACCTCTGCTCCGGTGGCGCTGGCGGTGGTCATTGCACCCACCAGGAAAAGCGACCGGAGCGTTGCAATCATGCGTCCGTGGCAACAAGCAGCCAGTTTGGATCGTCCTTGCCCATCACGCGGGCAAAGGTCCAGCTGTCCTTTTGGCGTTTCACGGTGTTCGGATTGCCTTCGATGATGTCACCACCACGATCCCGCACGACCGAGGTCAGCTCACCCACGAACTTCATGGTGATCTCGGCCTCATTGGTGTTCTTGTCGAACTTCACATCCGTCAGGGTAGTTTCCCGTACGCCGATGAATTCTGCCTCGATCGTTAGGCCCTTGTCTTCGCGATCGGCAACAACCGAAACAAACGTGTCAAACACCTCTTCCGACAGGAAAGGCTGGATTTCATCCAGATTGCCCTTTTCAAAGCCCATCACGATCATCTCGTAGGCACCGCGTGCACCCTGAACAAACTCGCTGACGGAAAAGCTGGGCTCAATCCGCTTCATCGCGGCCAGAGTTTGCGCCTGATCGCTGTCTTCAGGCACATGGTCGGTGATGTCATGATCGGGTCCGCCCTCGATCACCTCAAAATCACGGTGCGACGAGCCTGTATCGGGCTGATGCGGGACAGGTGGCTTTTCAAAACCCTCACGCGAACCCAATACGCTTTTCAAGCGCAGGATAAGGAAAACGGCAATTCCGGCCAGGACCAGCAACTGGATCATGGGTTCGTTCATTTCATCCTCTTCTCAGAGCCAAGACTTTGTGTACACGGCCTCTTGCCACTATGTAGGTGACAGTGCGAGGCAAGTCCACAGCCCGGCCATATGGAAAGGATAGCGCAAATGTACCTGTTCTTGGCATTTTTGTTGGTGCCGATCATCGAAATCGCCCTGTTTATTCAAGTGGGTGGTCTGATCGGCCTGTGGCCAACGCTGGGAATCGTGGTTTTCACAGCGGTTTTGGGCACTGTTTTGGTGCGGACACAAGGTCGCATGGCGCTGGGACAGTTGCAGCAATCCTTTGCCAAACTGGATGACCCGACCGAACCGCTGGCCCATGGCGCGATGATCCTGCTGTCGGGCGCGTTGCTTCTGACGCCCGGCTTTTTCACCGATGCTATTGGATTTGCACTGCTTATCCCGGGTGTCCGGGTCGCGGTGTTCCGCTACCTGAAGTCCAAAGTCAAAGTCACCCAATTCCAGATGGGGTCCGGGGCGGGCTTTCATACCCAACGTCGCCCTTTTGATCAGGGTGATGTGATTGACGGAGAATTTACCGAGGTGCGTCCCCGGAAAGACCCATCAAAACCATCGAAATGGGTCGAAGGCCCCCGCGAGCATTGAGGTGCCGCGCCCAAGTTGATAAGCAGTGGCGAATTTCATTTTTGGAGTAGATCCATGGCCGAAGAAAACGCTGCAGAAAACACTGCGGCACAAACTGCCCCTCAGGTGCAAATGCGTGTTCTGGGACAGTTCATCCGCGATATGTCCTTTGAAAACGTGATGGCTCAAAAAGGCGTGTCGGGTGATGTACAGCCCGAAATTCAGGTTCAGGTGAACCTGGATGCCAAGAAGCGTCCGAACGAGCATCAGTTCGAGGTGTCGATCAAACTGAACCTGACGTCCAAAGCCAAAGGCATGGATGACGTCCTGTTCCTGTGCGAGCTTGACTATTGCGGCCTGTTCCACGTGGAGGGCGTGCCCGAAGATCAGATGCACCCGTTCCTGATGATCGAATGTCCCCGGATGCTGTTCCCATTCCTGCGCCGCATCGTCAGCGATGTTACCCGTGACGGAGGCTTCCCGCCAGTGAACCTGGACAATATCGATTTCGTCGCGCTGTATCGCAACGAGTTGATGCGCCGCCAGGCAGCTCAGGCGGAAAAGACCGACGCCTAAGGTTCTGACCCGTGCCTGAATGGATCAGGCGCGGGTCCACAGGGCGCTTTCGCCCAATTTCTCGACAAATGCCTCATGCGCTGCGCGTTCTTCATCGGTGATCCGAGAGGACAGAGGCGTTGCGCGTGGGCTTGGCCGCCAATCAACTGCTCCACCCGGACCCGAGGCAGCAGAGGTGGACAGGCCGAAATCTGGCTGACGGCCGCCGATCAGTTCCAGATAGACCTCGGCCAAAATCTCCGAGTCGAGCAACGCCCCGTGAAGCACCCGGTTCGAATTGTCGATGTTGAACCGTCGGCATAGCGCATCCAAAGACGCAGGCGAGCCGGGAAAGCGTTTGCGCGCGATGGCCAACGTATCAATCGCTTGATCCATCGGAAGGGGGGCCATACCCATCC
Source organism: Ruegeria sp. AH12 (assembly GCF_056541465.1). Taxonomy (NCBI): domain Bacteria; kingdom Pseudomonadati; phylum Pseudomonadota; class Alphaproteobacteria; order Rhodobacterales; family Roseobacteraceae; genus Ruegeria; species Ruegeria sp. AH12. Next base: position 35,443 of record NZ_JBQFYL010000011.1, read on the forward strand.
ATTTCAGTTCCGCGTTCAGGAATTTCATGTCGAACGAAGCGTTGTGGATCACCAGCTTTGCGTCACCGACAAAATCGCGAAACCCCTGACCGACCTTGGCGAAAACCGGCTTGTCTTTCAGTGTAACTTCACCCTTTTCAGCCGGGCGCGGAGTTTCCAGCAGGTCGGGGCCAATCCCATGCACACCAAACGCCTCTTCCGGCATGGACCGTTCGGGGTTGATATAGACATGATAGGTCTCACCCGTGGCGACATGGTTCCACAATTCAACCGCACCGATTTCCACGATCCGATCCCCGCTTTCGGGATCGAACCCAGTGGTTTCGGTATCAAGCACAATCTCACGCATTTACCATCCCCGCCCGTATCTGCCTGACCACATCCTGCACTTGCGCGCGGGCGTGGTCCAGAGTGTCGGTCACGATCACATAATCCGACCGCGCGCATTTTTCGTCATTTGGCATTTGCTTCGCACGGATCTGTTCGAACTGCGCCTCGGTCATCGTTCCGCGCGCCGTCACACGGCGCTTTTGTCCTTCGGGCGGAATGGAAACACAGGCAACCGCGTCCATGGCCGCATTACCGCCGGTTTCGAATAGCAGAGGAATGTCAAAGACCAGAATATCCGCTGTTGCGTTTTCGCGGAATGCGGCACGGTCTGCCGCGACCAGAGGGTGGACAATGGCCTCAATGGCTTTCAACGCAGAGCTATCCCGTGAAATGATCTGTTTCAATGCCTCCCGGCTCACCGCTCCGTCGATGATGGCGTCAGGAAAGACCGCGCCCATCGGCTCAACCGCTGCGCCTTCGGGCGCATACAACCGATGAACAGCCGCATCCGCATCCCACAGCGCGCAACCTTCGTCGACAAACATCTGCGCCGTTGTGCTTTTACCCATACCAATCGAGCCGGTCAGGCCAAGCGCGAAACTCATGCCAAAGCCGCCGCACGGGTGTCGGCGTCGACCTCTGGGCGAACGCCGAACCAGCGCTCGAACCCCGGAACTGCTTGATGCAGCAACATCCCAAGGCCATCGACCGTGGTGCACCCGGCCTCTTCCGCCATTTTCAGAAGGTTGGTTTTCAGCGGCGCGTAAACCAGATCGGTCACCACCGCACCGGGCTGCAACCCATCCAATGGCACCCGCAGTTCCGGTTGGCCCTGCATGCCCAGAGACGTTGTGTTCACCACAAGTTCTGCATTTTCAACGGCATTTCCGGCCTGAACCCAATCGACCACGGTAATGCGCTGACCAAATTCTTCTTTCAGATGGTCCGCCCGCGCACGGGTGCGGTTGGTCAGCAGAATTTCGGGCACGCCCGCATCCGCCAACGCTTGCAACACTGCCCGTGCCGCGCCGCCTGCGCCGAACACAACCGCCGGGCCATCCTTAGCATTCCAATCCGGCGCGCCGTTGCGAAGGTTTTCTATAAATCCGTAGCCGTCGGTGTTGTCTGCATGAATAGAACCATCTTCGCGGAACACCAGCGTATTCGCGGCCCCGATCACCGTTGCCCGGTCAGAGACATGATCGGCAATCCGCAAAGCGGCTTCTTTATGAGGCACCGTCACGTTCGCGCCGACAAACCCGGCCTTGGGCAGTGTGCGCAGCACAATCTCCAGATCCGCCGGGGCCACATCCATTGGAATATAGTGCCCCGGCAGCCCATAAGTTTTTAGCCAATGTCCATGCAGTTTGGGCGACCGAGAATGCCCGATCGGATGCCCAATCACCCCGGCCAAGGGAACCCGATAGTCCGTCATTGATCGATCACCCCTTTGACAGCCATATAGTTGAGCAGCTCCAACAGGGGCATACCCAAAACGTTAAAATAGTCGCCGTCAATGGTCGCAAACAGGCGTACACCTTCTTCTTCCAGTTTATAGGCCCCAACCGCATGGCGAATACTGTCCCAGTTCCGGTCAACATAATCTCGCAGATAAGCGTCCGAGCTCATCCGCATCCGCAGACGGACCTGACCCACATGCCGCCAGATCGGCTCACCATCTTGATAGATCACCGCAGCGGACAATAGCATGTGTCGCTTTCCGCGCATGCCTTTGAGTTGCTTCAACGCGTCCTCGGGTGTTTTCGGTTTCGACAGCAACTGCCCCTCAAAATCCAACACCTGATCACACCCCAGCACCATCGCGCCCGGAGATTTGTCACTGATCTTACGCGCTTTCATTTCCGCGAGCGCATCCGCGATATCACGCGGCGCGGCATCTTCGGCCAAAAGCGCGCGTTTCATGGTATCCTCGTCCACACGCGCCACTTGAACAGTAAAAGGCACGCCTGCATTTTCCAGCAGCTGCGCGCGAATGCTTGAGCCCGAGGCCAGGATGATGGGGACAGACATGTGGACAACCCCGTGTGCAAATCGTTGAGCGGTCTTGGACGCTTTGTATGGTTTTCCGATTGACACGCAAGCCCGGGAATAACCCGCGAAACTTCCCTGAGTCGCTCAAACACTGTCCAGCCGGGACAAGGATAAGTCTAGATCACAGGATAACTCTATCCCCCATAGATATTCCGTCAGTTATCCCCAGTTTTCAAAGAACATTAAAGATATAAGTATTTGTTATATATATATGATATTTATGAAATTCACAAAATACGCCTACGCTTCGGCAAACTTGCCCACCTGGGGAAAACTGAAGGGTAAAAAAGTAATCCACGGAAATTACCTACACTACAAAACCATCATCCTTTCTTCTTTCCTATTTTTTTATTAGGGAAAGGGTCGAACAACGTTCGGAGCCAAAATGACTGATCTTCTTTTCACGATCTACCCGTGGGTGAAGGCGCTTCATATTATGGCCGTGATCTCTTGGATGGCCGGCTTGTTCTATTTACCCCGACTGTTCGTCTATCACGTAGAAAAAGCGCAGACGGTCGATGGCGCGCCAGAGATTTTCTTTGAAATGGAAGAAAAGCTACTTCGGGTGATCATGGGACCAGCCAGTATCGTGGCTTGGGTCTGTGGGCTGATCATGGTGTTCACACCAGGCATCGTCAGTTGGGATTTTGTCTGGCCTTGGACCAAAGGGGCGGCTGTGATCGGGATGACTTGGTTTCATCATTGGCTCATGGCCCGCCGAAAGGACTTCGTTGCAGGCCGAAATACGCTCACTGGGCGCCAGTATCGCATGATGAATGAGGTTCCGACCGTTTTGATGGTGATCATCGTCCTATCGGTTGTTTTGAAGTTCTGACGGCCTGTTTGACTCTTTCCAACTAAGCGCTTATCTACACCGCAACACGCCCGTCCGGGCGGCGTATTTTCCGTACTGAAATTCCACTTCGTGCCGCAATCTGCGGTGAAGGTATGTATCATGACAACTGAATCCCTGAATCTGGCCGACCTGAAAGCCAAAAGCCCCAAAGACCTTCTGGCGATGGCCGAAGAGCTGGAGATCGAAAACGCCTCGACCATGCGTAAAGGCGAGATGATGTTCCAGATCCTGCGCGAACGTGCGGATGAGGGCTGGACCGTTGGCGGTGACGGCGTGTTGGAGGTCCTGCAAGATGGTTTCGGTTTCCTGCGCTCGCCCGAGGCGAACTATCTGCCGGGCCCTGACGACATCTATGTCTCACCCGACATGATCCGTCTGCATTCGCTGCGCACTGGTGACACCGTCGAAGGTGAGATTAAGGCGCCGGATGATAATGAGCGTTACTTTGCGCTGACCAAGGTCACCAAGATCAACTTTGAAGATCCCGAGAAGGCCAAGCACAAGATCCTGTTCGATAACCTGACACCGCTTTACCCGGATGAGCGCCTAAAAATGGAGATCGAGGATCCCACCATCAAAGACAAGTCGGCTCGTGTGATCGATTTGGTCTCGCCCATCGGTAAAGGTCAGCGGTCGCTGATCGTTGCGCCTCCGCGGACCGGTAAGACGGTGATCCTGCAGAACATTGCGCATTCGATCGAACAGAACCACCCCGAGTGTTACCTGATCGTCCTGCTGATCGACGAACGCCCGGAAGAGGTGACGGACATGCAGCGCTCGGTGAAGGGTGAGGTTGTGTCTTCGACCTTTGATGAACCGGCAACGCGCCACGTTGCCGTGTCGGAGATGGTGATCGAAAAAGCCAAGCGTTTGGTCGAACATAAACGAGATGTTGTTATCCTTCTCGATTCGATCACAAGACTTGGTAGGGCCTTTAACACCGTGGTCCCATCCTCCGGTAAAGTTCTGACCGGTGGTGTGGACGCAAACGCCCTGCAACGGCCCAAGCGCTTCTTTGGTGCTGCGCGGAACATTGAAGAGGGCGGCTCGCTGACCATCATCGCGACTGCTCTGATCGATACCGGCAGCCGGATGGACGAGGTGATCTTCGAAGAATTCAAAGGAACCGGTAACTCGGAGATTGTTCTGGATCGTAAGATTGCCGACAAGCGCGTGTTCCCGGCCATCGATATTCTCAAATCCGGCACCCGGAAAGAGGACCTTTTGGTCGACAAGGGTGATCTGGCCAAAACCTTCGTTCTGCGCCGTATCCTCAACCCGATGGGCACCACCGACGCAATCGAGTTCCTGTTATCCAAGTTGAAACAGACGAAGACAAACGGCGAGTTCTTCGATTCGATGAATACCTGACACAGGTCTTATTTGACGCGAGGCCTTCGAATGGACACGATATTCGCCTTGGCCAGCGCGCAGGGCAAAGCCGGGGTGGCGGTCATTCGCCTCTCGGGTCCTGATGCACATCGCGCTGCGGCCGAGATGTCGGGCGGTGCCCTGTCACCGCGGGGTATGGCCTTTCGCACCTTGCGTGATCCCGGCGGTTCTCGGTTAGATGATGGTTTGGTCCTGACCTTCCAGGCGCCGGCTAGTTTTACCGGCGAAGACGTTGCCGAACTGCAAATTCACGGCAGTACAGCTACCGTGAATGCTGTGATGAGATGCATGTCTGATGTCGATGGGGTCCGTCCGGCTGACCCCGGAGAATTCACCCGCCGGGCGTTGGAAAACGGCAAGATGGACCTGACACAAGTCGAAGGCCTTGCCGATCTGATCGACGCTGAAACCGAAGCACAGCGACAGCAAGCTCAAACCATACTAGCAGGGGAGTTGGGGCAGCTTGCCGAACGTTGGCGGCGCGACCTGATCCGAGCAGCTTCGTTGTTGGAAGCTGTGATTGACTTCGCTGATGAGGAGGTTCCAACCGACGTTACTCCTGAAGTTCGGCAGTTGGTTTCAGGTGTTATCGATGACCTTCAGCGGGAAGCTGATGGTGTTCAGATTGCTGAACGTATTCGAACCGGATTTGAAGTGGCAATCATTGGGCTGCCGAATGCAGGTAAATCAACCCTGCTAAACGCGCTTGCGGGGCGTGAGGCAGCGATCACTTCGGAATATGCGGGAACCACGCGGGACGTGATTGAGGTACGCATGGACCTCTCGGGGTTGCCTGTAACGCTGTTGGATACCGCAGGTTTGCGGGAAACCGAAGACCATGTTGAAAACCTTGGCATCGAACGGGCGCGCAAACGTGCAGAAACTGCTGACCTGCGTGTTTTTCTCTCTGACGATCCCTCGGAACTTGGCGTATCGTTTCAAGAAGGGGACATCTTTGTTCGACCGAAATCAGATCTTAGACCAGATGTCGACAATGGAGTTTCCGGGAAAACCGGCCAGGGAATTGACCTGTTGATTAACAATATATCGCGTGTACTGAATTATCGTACCACTAGCCATGGTATAGCTACACGGGAGCGGCACAGGGTTGCGCTGATTGCTGCAAAGCGTGCTTTGGACAGTGCAATGTCGGTTCTGGAATCTGGTCCGGACCTGTATGATATCGCAGCAGAGGAAATGCGTACTGCGATCCGTGCACTTGAATCTTTGGTGGGCAGAATAGGTGTCGAAGATCTACTGGATGAAATCTTCTCAAGTTTCTGCCTTGGGAAATAAGGAGTGTTTCACGTGAAACATTCAGGTTTTGATGTCGTCGTTATCGGCGCGGGGCACGCGGGAACGGAAGCTGCCCATGCGGCTGCACGTATGGGCGCGTCGACCGCGCTTGTGACACTGTCAGCAAGCGATATCGGTGTGATGTCCTGTAACCCTGCGATTGGCGGCTTGGGTAAAGGCCATCTGGTACGAGAGATAGATGCGCTGGATGGGGTCATGGGTCGCGTCGCAGATCGCGCAGGTATTCAGTTTCGGCTGCTTAACCGCCGCAAAGGCCCAGCCGTTCAAGGACCCAGAACGCAAGCTGACCGAGCACTGTATCGCGCGGCGATGCAAGCAGAAACGGATCAGCAAGAGAATTTGACCGTTCTGGTTGGTGAGGTTATCGATTTCAAAATGGAGGGGGACCGCGTTGCAGGTGTAGTCCTTGGCGACGGATCGGAGGTTTCAGCACGCGCGGTTATTCTGACTTCGGGCACTTTTTTGCGTGGCGTGATCCATATCGGCGATGTGTCGCGACCGGGTGGTCGCATGGGCGATCGACCATCTACGAAGCTGGCCGAGAGATTGGACAGCTACGAGCTGCCCATTGGCAGGTTGAAAACTGGCACGCCGCCCAGGCTTGATGGACGGACGATCGATTGGTCGGATTTGGAGAGGCAAGATGGGGATGATGAGCCAACGTTGTTCTCGTTCTTATCGACATCTGTAGTCGCGCCCCAAATCTCATGCGGTATCACCCATACAAATTCCCATACACATGAGATTATTGAGAATAATCTCAGCAAGTCGGCAATGTATGGCGGGCATATCGATGGTGTTGGTCCAAGATACTGCCCATCCATCGAGGACAAAATTGTTCGGTTTGCTGACAAAGCCTCACACCAGATTTTCCTGGAGCCTGAAGGTGTAGATGATCACACCATCTACCCCAATGGCATCTCGACCTCATTGCCGCAGGATGTTCAGCAGGATTATGTTAGGTCCATCAAGGGGCTTGAGCAGGCCGAAATTCTGCAGCCTGGGTATGCCATCGAATATGACTATGTGGACCCCAGAATCCTGACTGCCTCGCTGTCAATTCCTTCAGTGCCGGGCCTATATCTTGCGGGTCAGATAAATGGGACCACAGGATATGAGGAGGCGGCGGCCCAAGGTATGGTCGCTGGCCTGAATGCCGCGCTGGAGGTGCAGGGGAAAGAACCTGTGCATTTCACTCGAGCGGATAGCTACATCGGCGTTATGATCGATGATCTAACGACTCGGGGTGTCGCTGAACCTTATCGTATGTTCACCTCAAGGGCTGAGTTCAGATTGTCACTGAGGGCGGATAACGCAGATCAACGCTTGACACCCGTCGGGCTTCAGCTCGGCTGTGTTGGTGAAAACAGGCGCGCGCATTTTGAAAGTAAGATGTCGAAGCTGGAGAGTGCAAAAGCGATACTTACTAATCGCACCTACACCCCGAAAGAGATCAAAGCGGCTGGCATCAATGTAAATCAGGACGGAAACCGCCGTGATGGCCTTGCGATCCTTGCGTTTCCAGATGTGTCTTTTGAAGACATAATCCCCTTAGTCCCCGATCTGGATGATACCGCACCGGAAATTCGCCGGCAAATCTCGCGAGATGCGCTCTACGCCAACTACATAGCTCGGCAGCAGCGCGATGTGGAGGCGATGAAGCGTGATGAAGCTTATGTAATCCCACAGAGTTTTGACTATAGTACGCTCGATGGATTGTCTGCAGAGATGAAGCAGAAGCTTTCTGCCGCACGCCCAGCCAACATCGCACAAGCCAGCCGGGTTGAAGGTGTGACACCTGCTGCGCTGACACTTGTTCTGGCAAAGCTTCGTCGTGACGAAAGGTTGCGGCAGGCATGACATCTGAATTGCCGGAATTCAGCACATTAAATGTTTCACGTGAAACACTCGACCGACTCACAACATATGTCGAGTTGGTCGAGCGTTGGAACCCCAAGATCAATTTGGTTTCCCGCAAGAGCCTGGAGGATATCTGGAACCGGCACATCCTGGACTCGGTGCAGGTGTTCCGTTGCGCGATGTCCTTTCGAACATGGGCCGATCTTGGAAGCGGCGGAGGATTTCCTGGTATGGTCTGCGCGATTATGGCTGCGGAAGAGGCACCACAGGTGCGTTTTCAGTTTGTCGAAAGCGATCAGCGCAAATCGGTCTTTCTGCGCAATGTCGCGCGGGAATGCGGTGTTCATTGTGAGGTGATCTCAAAGCGGATCGAGGCAGTTGACCCGCTGGGCGTGGATATCCTATCGGCGCGGGCCTTGGCTGATCTCAAGACGCTTTTGTCATTTTGTGACAGGCACTTAAGCGAATCAGGCCTAGCCCTGTTGCCGAAAGGCGCAAATTGGAAAAAAGAGATGGACGAGGCGCGCGAGGAATGGAAATTCGACGCGGAGCCGATTACAAGTTTAACTGAACCTCAGGCCGTTATCCTTAAGATCAAAGGAGTATCACGTGGTTGATCTGTCTCGTCCTTCCGGGCCCCGGATAATCGCGGTTGCCAATCAGAAGGGTGGCGTTGGAAAGACTACGACGGCAATAAACCTTGCGGCTGGGCTGGCCGAGGCTGGATGCCGAGTTTTGGTGGTTGATCTTGATCCGCAGGGCAACGCATCGACCGGGCTGGGGGTTGAGGACCGGGATTGGACGACTTACGACCTGATTCTTGACGACGCACCGCTGGAGGCAGTTGTTCAGGAAACCGAGATCGGAGGTCTGTTCGTCATACCTGCGACAGTGGACCTAAGCTCGGCTGATATCGAGCTGATTTCAAATGAAAAACGCAGCTATTTATTGCACGACGCCCTAAGACAGACGTCAATCGATGAATTTGATCTGGATTTTGTTCTGATTGATTGTCCGCCTTCGCTGAATTTGCTGACTGTAAACGCAATGGTTGCTGCACATTCGGTATTGGTACCACTGCAAAGTGAGTTTTTTGCGCTGGAAGGCCTCTCGCAGCTTATGCTGACGATCAGAGAGGTTCGACAGACCGCGAATCCGGACCTGAGAATCGAAGGTGTTGTGTTGACCATGTATGACAACCGCAACAACTTGTCCCGTCAGGTCGAAAAAGACGCGCGTGACAATCTGGGTGAGATGGTTTTTAAGACCAAGATACCAAGAAATGTGCGGGTCAGTGAGGCACCATCCTTTGCGTTGCCGGTTCTGCAGTATGACTCGGGATCGCTTGGGGCGATGGCCTATCGGCACCTGGCGCGCGAAGTCATGCACAAGAATAACAAAGTCGCCGCATAAGCGATAAGTCAGGAGGGCGACGTGAGCGCCAAGAAAACAAAATCGAGGGGCCTTGGGCGCGGTCTATCTGCGTTGATGGCGGATGTGACACAGGACGGCGATGGGCGCACCCCGGCAGAGCTGCGCCGCCCGGACATGACTGTTCCGATTGAAAAGCTGAAAGCCAACCCCGACCAGCCGCGCCGTACATTTATGCCCGAACAGCTGAACGAGCTTGCGGCCTCTGTAAAGGAAAAGGGCATCATTCAGCCTTTGATCGTGCGGTCGATTGGAGACGGGGCATATGAGATTGTTGCGGGCGAACGTCGCTGGCGTGCGGCGCAAATGGCGCAACTACATGATATTCCAGTTATAATTCGTGATTTTGACGATACCGAAGTGCTGGAAGTTGCGATTATTGAAAACATTCAACGTGCTGATCTGAACGCCGTTGAAGAGGCTGCTGGATACAAGCAGTTGATGGATCGGTTTGGTCATACGCAGGAAAAAATGGCCGAGGCTTTGGGTAAAAGCCGCAGCCATATCGCAAACCTGCTGCGCCTTTTGTCTTTGCCGATGGATGTTCAGACGCTGGTGATCGAAGGCAAGCTGTCAGCAGGTCACGCGCGGGCGCTTATTACAGCAGAAAACCCATCTGAATTGGCAAAACTGGTTGTTAAAGATGGCTTGTCGGTTCGAGCGACCGAAGCGCTGGTGAAAAAGCAACAGCAGGGGAATACTCCCCGGACAGCGCCTCAGTCCCGCAATCTGAATGCGGGCAAGGATGCAGATACACGTGCGCTGGAAAAGGATCTTTCGGCTATTTTGGCAATGAAGGTGGTGATCAACCACAAGCCGGGCACTGAAAGCGGTCAGGTCGTACTGACCTATGAAAACCTGGATCAGCTCGACGATCTCTGCGCGAAACTTAGCCGTTAGGCCGTGTCCAGATAAAGGTCAGCACAGCGCTCAGGACTATGGCTTGAATGATCAGGACATAGGGTGGGGCGGATAGAATTAAAGAAATGCCAAAGACGGCGGCGACAGAAACAGTTGCCGCTTTTTTTGCTGCTGGACGAATAGCGCCGGAGCGCTGCCAATCTTCGATCATGGGCCCGAACAGGCGATGCGTCAGAAGCCAGTTGTGGAGGCGAGATGAGGATTTGGCGAAGAAAAATGCTGCCAGCAGAAGAAACGGAACCGTGGGCAATAGGGGAAGGATAACGCCAAGCATTGCCAGTGCAACACAGAGCAATCCGAATGTGGCCCAAAGATACCGCATGCACCTAGCTCAATAGCTCTCGGATGACGGCGTTCAGAACGGCGCGCCCGTCTTTGGTTGCAGACACGCGGTTCCCATGCTGTGAGATCATGCCAATCTGCGTCAGGTGATCCAGTTTGGATTGCTCCGGCGGCTTACCAGTTAATGCGCTATACCGATCTATATCTAGTCCTTCGGCAATTCGAAGACCCATCATAAGGTATTCATTTGCTTGATCTTGCAGGGGTAAGGCGGTGCGGCTTTTCTCTCCTGACCCGTTTTGTGCCGCGGTCAGCCATCCGTTGGGTGACAGATAAGTTTCGGTCGCTAGTTTCTGCCCGGAGACCGTGATCCTGCCATGCGCACCGGGGCCGATTCCGACATAGTCGCCATATCGCCAATAGATCAGGTTGTGCAGTGACTCAGCGCCGGGTTTTGCGTGGTTTGATACTTCGTAGGCGGGCAGGCCATGTGCGTCGCAAATCTCCTGTGTGGCAAGATACATATCTGCCGCGCTGTCATCTTCGGGCAGACCACGCAGCTTGCCGACCGCGTATCGGTCGCCAAAGGCGGTGCCGTCCTCAATTGTCAGCTGATACAGAGACATGTGGTCGACAGCCATCGATAGGGCCTCGGCCAGTTCGGATTTCCAGGCGTCCAAAGTTTGGTGTTGTCTGGCATAGATCAGATCAAAACTGACGCGATCAAAGCAAGTGCGAGCGATATCGAACGCGGCGCGTGCCTCGGCGACTGTGTGGATGCGGCCCAATCGGCGCAAATCATCGTCGTTCAGTGCCTGAACGCCCATGGATATTCGATTCACCCCAGCGTCGCGATATGCTGAAAACCGGCCCGCTTCGACAGAGCCAGGGTTGGCTTCGAGCGTGATCTCCATGTCGTTGGCTGGGCGCCAGAGAGTGCGGGCTTCGTCGATCACGGCGGCGACGGTGTCAGTGGCCATCAGTGAGGGCGTGCCACCACCGAAGAAGATTGTGTTCAGCACCCGATCAGGTGTTTCAGCGGCTGAACGCTGTAGCTCGCTCAGATAGCTCTCAAGCCATTGTTTTTGATCGATTTTACGGGAAACATGACTGTTGAAATCGCAATAGGGGCATTTGGCCTCACAAAAGGGCCAATGCACATACAGGCCAAAGCCCCCGTTGCGCCAATCATCCGCCAAAGCAGCCTTTCACGAACATCTCCACCGCGCGGCCGCGGTGGCTGATCTTGTTCTTTTCCCAGCGATCCATTTCCGCAAAGGTAATGTCGTGGCCTTCGGGGACAAACATCGGGTCATACCCAAACCCGTCCTTGCCCCGGACCGGCCAGACCAGATGACCGGGCGCGACGCCTTCGAACACTTCATCATGCCCGTCGGGCCAGGCCAGAACCAGCGTGCAACGGAACTGAGCCAGGCGGGGATGCGCGGCGTTTTTGGCTTCCAGCTCGCTATGCGCGCGAGTCATCGCCATCACGAAATCGCGGCCATTGCCGGTTTCGGCCCAATCGGCGGTATAGACTCCGGGCGCTCCGTTCAGCGCGTCGATGGTGATCCCGGAATCGTCCGACAGGGCAGGCAGACCGGTGGCCTTTGCGGCGGCATGGGCCTTGATCCGGGCGTTGCCGACAAAAGTATCTTCGGTCTCTTCCGGTTCAGGTAGTTCCATCTCAGTCGCACCAACCACGGTCACTCCAAAAGGTTCAAGCAGATGTGCCATCTCCTCGAGCTTGCCCTTGTTGTGGGTTGCGACCAGTAACCTGTCCCCATCGAACTTACGGGTCATGCGGTGGCGGCCTTTTGCGCTGCGGCCAGTTCACCCACGCCTTTTTCCGCCAGATCCATCAGCTGATCCATTTGCGTGCGGCTAAAGACAGACCCTTCGGCGCTCATCTGCACTTCGATCAATTTGCCCGATCCGGTCATGATGAAATTACCATCAACGCCCGCCTCGCTGTCTTCCGGATAATCCAGATCCAGCACCGGTTGGCCTGCATAGATACCACAAGACACGGCAGCGACGGGATCGACCAGAGGGTCGGAAATAACGTCGCCTGCTTTCATCAGTTTGTTGACTGCCAGACGCAGAGCAACCCAGCCCCCGGTGATCGAGGCGCAGCGGGTGCCGCCATCGGCCTGAATCACATCGCAATCCACGGTGATCTGACGTTCACCCAAGGCAACCCGATCCACACCGGCGCGCAGGGCGCGGCCGATCAGGCGTTGGATTTCCACAGTGCGCCCACCCTGCTTGCCACTGGCTGCCTCGCGACGCATCCGGGTGTTGGTCGCGCGGGGAAGCATGCCGTATTCAGCAGTGACCCAGCCCAGGCCCGAACCTTTGATGAAGGGTGGCACGCGGTCCTCAATGGTGGCAGTGCACAGCACATGGGTGTCGCCCATCTTGATCAGGCAAGACCCTTCGGCATGTTTGGTGAAACCCGTCTCGATTGAAACGGCGCGCATTTCGTTTAGATCACGTCCTGAGGGTCGCATGGGAATTCCTTTGTTTGCTGGATTGGGGATACCGCCGTGCAGCGTTACGATGCAACCCCGATTGACCTTTCTTGTGCCTGCTATTTAATGGCTGTCCAGCAAGGGTGCGCGGATGAGCGAAGCGAGCAAAATTCTGAGCGAGATGAACGACCGGTCGCGTGAGGTGTTCCGGCTGATCGTCGAAAGCTATCTGGACAGCGGTGAGCCAGTCGGCAGCCGCACCCTAACACGCACCCTTTCGGAAAAAGTCAGCGCGGCGACCGTGCGCAATGTGATGCAGGATCTGGAGTTTCTGGGCCTGCTGGACAGCCCGCATGTCAGCGCGGGACGCATTCCAACGCAGCAAGGGCTGCGAATGTTTGTGGATGGGTTGCTGGAGGTTGGTGATCTGGGCGCTGATGACCGTCAGAAACTGGATGAGACTTTAGGCTCTAACGCGGGTGATGTCGGCGGGATGCTTGACCGCGTAGGATCGGCTTTGTCACATGTGACACATGGAGCGTCACTGGTTTTGACGCCCAAACATGAATCCGAGATCAAGCATATCGAGTTTGTCTCACTTGCCCATGATCGCGCGTTGGTGGTTCTGGTCTTTGCCGATGGTCATGTCGAAAACAGGCTGTTCACGCCGCCGCCGGGACAGACGCCAAGCTCAATGCGGGAGGCGGCGAACTTCCTGAATGCACTGATCGAGGGGCGTACGCTCAGCGAAGTACGACGGCAGATGCAAAGCCAGATCGATGCGCGAAGGCAAGAAATTGATGTTTTGGCGCGCGCGATGGTCGAAAGCGGAATAGCGGCCTGGGATGGTGACGGGGCTGACTCGGCTCGTTTGATCGTGCGCGGGAGAGCGAATCTGTTGGGCGAATCTGGTCAGGAAGAAGAGCTAGAGCGTATTCGATCCCTGTTTGACGATCTGGAGCGCAAGCGTGACATCGCGGAATTCCTTGAATTGGCGGAAGAAGGCGAGGGCGTTCGCATTTTTATTGGCTCTGAGAACAAACTTTTCTCACTTTCGGGTTCCTCTTTGGTGGTGTCTCCATATATGAACGCTGATCGTAAGATAATTGGTGCGGTTGGGGTCATCGGGCCCACACGTCTGAATTACGGGCGGATCGTGCCGATCGTGGATTATACGGCGCAACTGGTCGGCAAGTTGATATCCGACCGGAGCTAGAGGTTAAGAGATGGCAGAGCCCAAGAACGAAGATTTTCTGGACGATATCGCAACGGCCGAGGCGGAAGAGCTGGCCGAGGAGCTGATGGATATCAGCGAAGAGGCGTTGGAAGTCGACGCGCTGCGCGCCGAGCGGGACGATTACAAAGACAAGTTCATGCGCGCGCTGGCCGATGCCGAGAATGCGCGCAAACGCGGCGACAAGGCCCGCCGGGACGCGGAGCAGTATGGCGGATCAAAGCTGGCCCGCGACATGCTGCCAGTTTACGACAACATGAAACGCGCGCTTGAGGCCGCGACCGATGAGCAGAAAGAGGTTGCTGGCCCTCTGTTGGAAGGTGTTGAACTGACCATGCGGGCATTGAAAGACGTTTTCCAGAAGCACGGGATTGAGGTGATCACGCCTGAAGTTGGTGATCGGTTCGATCCTAATGTGCATGAGGCGATGTTTGAAGCGCCGGTGCCGGGAACGCGCGCGGGGGACATCATTCAGGTTTCGGCTGAAGGGTTTATGTTGCACGATCGTTTGCTGCGCCCGGCGCAGGTTGGGGTGTCGTCGACACCTGCGAGCTGATTGGCCTCTGCGAGGCCAAGCCTCCGGCGGAGGTATTTTTGACCAGAAGAAGGGGCGGTCAGGATTTGGCCGCCTCTTTCAATTTGTAGATCAGGTCGAGTGCTTCGCGGGGGGTCAGCTCGTCTGGCAGGATGTCGTTCAGCATGTCCGCGACCGGTGAGGCTTTCGGTGCAAGCGGCGGCGGTGGTGGAGCGGCTGAGAAGAGCGGTAGGTCGTCGATCAGGGATTTTTGCTTGCCGCCTTCACGCTCGGTTTTTTCCAGTTGATCCAACACGATGCGGGCACGCTCGACGACTGAGGCAGGCAGGCCCGCCAGCTGGGCGACTTGCACGCCATACGACCGGTCGGCCGCGCCTTTGTGGACCTCGTGCAGGAAGATGACCTCACCTTCCCATTCTTTTACGGCGACGGTGGCGTTGTCGACGCCTTTGAGCTTTCCGGCAAGTGCGGTGAGTTCGTGGTAGTGCGTGGCGAACAAGGCGCGGCATTGGTTGGCGGCGTGCAGATGCTCCAGCGTGGCCCAAGCGATGGAGAGGCCGTCATAGGTGGCGGTTCCGCGGCCGATTTCATCCAGAATGACCAGTGCGCGGTCATCGGCCTGGTTCAGAATGGCGGCAGTTTCGACCATTTCGACCATGAAGGTCGAGCGGCCTCGGGCCAGATCGTCAGAGGCTCCGACGCGGCTGAAAAGCTGGCTGACAAGGCCGATATGGGCTTGTTCAGCAGGGACGTAGCTGCCCATTTGGGCGAGTAGGGCGATCAGGGCGTTCTGGCGGAGGAAGGTTGATTTACCGGCCATGTTGGGACCGGTCAGCAGCCAAATTGCGGCCCCGTCTTCGGCACTGAGATCGCAGTCATTGGCGACGAAGGCGTCGCCGCTTTTCTGGCGCAACGCGTGTTCGACCACCGGGTGGCGTCCGCCCTGAACCTCAAAGGCGCGGGAGGTGTCGACCTGTGGGCGACACCAATTCTCACCACGCGCAAGATCGGCAAGCGCTGTTGTCAGATCCAGCTCGGCCAGCCCTCGAGCGGCTTGGTTGAGGCGGGCGGCAAGGGCCAGAATTTCGTCAGAAAGCCTGTTATAGAGCCGTTTTTCGATCTCGAGCGCCAAGTTTCCAGCATTCAAGATACGGGTTTCGATTTCCGAGAGTTCGACGGTCGTGAACCGCACTTGATTGGCGGTGGTTTGGCGATGGATATAGGTCTCGGAGAACGGCGGGTTCAGCATCTTCTCAGCATGCGTAGCCGTGGTTTCGATGAAATAGCCCAACACGTTGTTGTGCTTGATCTTCAGCGAAGTGATGCCTGTGTGTTCCGCATATTTCTGCTGAAACCCAGCGATGACAGATCGGCCTTCGTCGCGCAGGGTGCGCGCTTCGTCCAGTTCGGGGTCAAAGCCGGGGGCGATGAAACCTCCGTCGCGGGCCAGCAGGGGTGGTTCGGCCACCAAAGCCTCATCCAGCAAGTTCAGAAGGTCGTCGAAGCCGACAAGGTTTTGCAAAGCGGTTGCTAGCAGGACCGGCAGATCCTGCCCTTCGCAGATGCCAGCAATTGCGGAGGCTTGGGTCAGGCCGTTGCGGATAGCGGCCAGATCGCGGGGCCCGCCACGTTCAAGCGACAGGCGAGACAGGGCGCGGTCCAGATCGGGGGTTTTGCGCAGGGCCTCGCGCAGGTCCGAGGCGATCAGGCTGTCCTCGGCGGCAAAGCTGACAGCGTCGAGACGGGCATGGATCACATCCAAATTGCGGGACGGGCTTGAGAGGCGTTGTTCCAGCAACCGTGCCCCGCCCGGTGTGACGGTGCGGTCGACCACTGACAATAACGATCCGGCACGACCGCCCGACAGGGATCGGGTCAGCTCCAGATTGCGGCGCGTGGCGGCATCGATCTGTACCACGCGGTCTTCGGATTCCTTCATTGGTGTTTGCAGCAGAGGCAGTTTGCCCTTCTGCGTGATCTCAAGATAGTCGATCAGGGCACCCATGGCCGAAATCTCGGCCCGGCCAAAGGACCCGAATGCCTCCAGCGCGCCCACGTGAAACAGCCCGCAGATGCGTTTTTCCGCCGCGGTACTGTCGAAACTGGCCCGTCCGACTGGTGTCAGTGAAATCCCAAGGTCGCGGACGGTTTCGTTCAGCGATTGCTCCATCCCGTCGGCAACGATCAACTCGGATGGGGCCAGCCGGGCCAGCTCGGGGCTGAGCCGCACGGGTGTCAAAGGCATCACGTGAAACGCCCCGGTCGAGATATCGGCCCAGGCCAGCGCGGCCTCATCCCGAACCTCGGCATATGTGGCCAGAAAGTTGTGGCGGCGGGCTTCCAGCAGGGCATCTTCGGTCAGCGTTCCGGGCGTCACCAGACGCACGACATCGCGCTTTACAACTGATTTAGAGCCTCTTTTCTTCGCTTCCGCCGGGCTTTCCATTTGTTCGCAGACGGCCACGCGGAACCCTTTGCGGATGAGGGTCAGCAGGTAGCCTTCAGCCGCATGAACCGGGACACCGCACATCGGGATATCGTCGCCATTGTGTTTGCCGCGCTTGGTCAGGGCGATGTCCAGCGCTTCGGCGGCGTTGACGGCATCCTCAAAGAACATCTCGTAGAAATCGCCCATACGGTAGAACAGCAGTGCGTCGGCATGGGTCTCTTTGATCTCAAGGTACTGAGCCATCATTGGCGTGACTGTGGACAAAAGTGGCCCCCTTCTGGCGTGTTCCGGACGCGACCTTACAAACCCCGCATCTTCTGTAAAAGCCGAAAACTCATTCCCGTTGAGGCGCGCGCCTGCCTGCGCTATGAGGCATGAGCCCCGAAGTCATGGAAACGACGTTCAAAATGCCCAAAGCGAAGATCACCAAAGAAGAGGCGCTGGCCTTTCACCTGGACCCGACCCCCGGCAAGTGGGAGGTGCAGGCCACCGTTCCCATGACCACTCAGCGCGATCTGTCGCTGGCTTACAGCCCCGGTGTGGCCGTTCCATGTGAAGCCATCGCCGAAGCGCCCGAAACCGCTTATGACTATACCAATAAGGGCAACCTGGTCGCTGTGATCTCGAACGGGACGGCGGTTTTGGGTCTTGGGAACCTTGGCGCGCTGGGCTCGAAACCGGTGATGGAGGGGAAATCTGTCCTGTTCAAACGGTTCGCCGATGTGAACTCGATCGATATCGAACTGGACACCGAAGACCCGGATGAGTTCTGCCGCGCAGTGCGTCTGATGGGGCCGACCTTTGGTGGTATCAACCTCGAAGACATCAAGGCGCCTGAATGTTTCATCATCGAACAGCGCCTGAAGGAGGAGATGGACATCCCCGTCTTCCACGATGATCAGCATGGTACAGCGGTGATCTGTGCGGCGGGTCTGATCAACGCGCTGCATATTTCGGGCAAGAAGATCGAAGACGTTAAGATTGTTCTGAACGGTGCGGGGGCTGCGGGGATTGCCTGTATCGAGCTGCTCAAGTCGATGGGCGCGCGGCATGAGAACTGCATCGTTTGTGACACAAAGGGCGTGATCTATCAGGGCCGGACCGAAGGGATGAACCAGTGGAAATCGGCCCATGCGATCTCGACCGATCTGCGGTCGCTGGAAGATGCCATGAAGGGTGCGGATGTGTTCCTGGGCGTTTCGGTCAAGGGCGCCGTGACGCAGGATATGGTTGCCAGCATGGCCGATAATCCGGTGATTTTTGCGATGGCGAACCCGGATCCTGAGATCACGCCGGAAGAGGCGCATGAGGTTCGCGTTGACGCGATCGTTGCCACCGGCCGCAGCGACTATCCGAACCAGGTGAACAACGTTCTAGGCTTCCCCTACCTGTTCCGCGGTGCGCTGGATATCCATGCGCGCGCCATCAATGACGAGATGAAGATCGCCTGTGCCCATGCTTTGGCCCGTCTGGCGCGTGAGGATGTGCCGGATGAGGTCGCCATGGCCTATGGCAAATCGCTGACCTTTGGCCGCGACTACATCATCCCGACGCCGTTTGACCCGCGCCTGATCCACCGTATCCCACCCGCCGTGGCGAAGGCTGGTATGGACACAGGCGCGGCCCGCCGTCCGATCATCGACATGGACGCTTATGAGCTGAGCCTCAAATCCCGCATGGACCCGACCGCCAGCATCCTGCGCGGGCTGAACGCCCGTGCGCGTCAGGCACAAAGCCGGATGATCTTTGCCGAGGGCGACGATCCACGCGTGCTGCGCGCGGCGGTGATGTATCAGCGTTCTGGCTTCGGCAAGGCGATGGTGGTTGGACGCCAAGACGATGTGAAGCAAAAGCTGGAAACAGCTGGACTGGGCGACGCGGTGCGCGAGCTTGAAGTTGTCAACGCGGCCAATACCACCCATTTGGACAGCTACAAGAACTTCCTGTATCAACGCCTTCAACGCAAAGGCTTTGATCACAAGGATATCCATCGTCTGGCGGCGCGGGACCGCCACGTGTTTTCATCTCTTATGCTGGCCCATGGACATGGCGACGGTCTGGTGACGGGCGCCACTCGAAAATCGGCACATGTGCTGGATCGCATAAACCATGTGTTTGACGCCGATGCGCAACATGGCGCCGCGGGTGTAACCGCGCTCTTGCACAAGGGGCGGATTGTTCTGATCGGTGATACGTTGGTTCATGAATGGCCGGACGAAAACGATCTGGCCAATATCGCCGAGCGCGCCGCAGCCGTGGCCCGCCATATGGGGCTAGAGCCTCGGGTGGCTTTTGTCAGTTTCTCAACCTTTGGCTACCCGGTCTCGGAACGGGCCGAGAAAATGCATGTGGCCCCCGCAGTACTTGATCAACGCGGCGTGGATTTCGAATACGAAGGTGAAATGACCGTCGATGTCGCGCTGAATGTGGACCAGCAGGAGGCCTATCCGTTTCAGCGCCTCACCGGCCCGGCCAACATTCTGATCGTGCCTGCGCGCCATTCGGCCAGCATTTCAACCAAGTTGATGCAGGAAATGGGCGGGGCCACTGTGATCGGCCCGATCTTGTCCGGCATCGGAAAGCAAATACAGATTTGCTCGACCGTGTCGACGGCAAACGATATCCTGAACATGGCCATTCTGGCCTCGTGTGAGATTGGGTAAATCCTGAAAAATGAGTCACTTACGGATTCATCTATGGATTCCATGAGTTTAAGGGAAATAGCGTTTGCGTATCCGGCTATATTTGGATAATTTGAACAGAGTGAGGGTCGCCTAGTAGACGACCCTCTCTAGTTAGCTCGATACTAACTTATAGCGGCAGTTTTAACTGCCGTGGCTTTGGCCAGCGGCGGGTGTGTGCGCGAACACACTCCTGCCTGCCAAAGCGATTGCGAAGATATTGCTTTACCGCAACTCGCATCGCATTCACCTCCTTGCTTGAAATCCAAGTTTGTCTTGGCCCACATTGAAAGCTGATGCTTTCGAATTCTGTTCTTGTGAGCACAAGATTTTGGAGGGTGCATAGAGGCCTACACAATATCACGTAGCTACCCATAGCCGGTCAACGGCATTTTTTTGCCACATTTGGATTCTTTGGTCTTGACCGCATTCCCCTGGGTTCAGCAAATGTTCTTTCTCTGATTCGAAAGGAAGGGTAAGCCATGACGATCTGGAACCTTGGCTCGATCAACGCGGATATGGTCTATGCCTTGCCGCATCTGCCTGCGCCGGGGGAAACTCTGGCGGCAAGCGGGCTCGAGAAGTTTCTGGGTGGCAAGGGCGCCAATATGTCGGTGGCTGCCGCGCGGGCGGGATCACGCGTCAGCCATATCGGAGCGGTCGGTGCGGATGGGCGCTGGGCACAGGAGCGGTTGACGGAATATGGCGTCGACACGCGGTTCATAGCTGAGGTCAGCAGCCCAACGGGTCATGCCATCATTGCGGTCGACGCGCAGGGTGAGAACCTGATCATTCTGTATCCGGGCGCCAATCACGCGCTTGAAGGCGGGCAGATCGGGCAGGCGCTTGCGTCTGCCAACGCCGGCGATCTGCTTGTTTTTCAGAATGAAACCAACGCACAGGTCGAAGCCGCCCGCATGGCGCGCGAGCTTGGTCTGACCGTCTGCTATGCAGCGGCCCCGTTCGAGGCCGAGGCGGTTCAGGCCGTGCTGCCGTATCTGGATTTCCTGATCCTGAATGAGGTTGAAGCTGAACAGCTGAAACAGGAAACAGGTCTAAGTGCGGCCGAACTGCCTGTGCGACATGTGATCGTGACGCTTGGGTCCAAGGGCGTGCGGTATCTACAGCAAGGCTGCGATCCGGTCGACTTTGCTGCGCATAAGGTACAGGCCGTGGATACGACCGGGGCAGGCGACACTTTTACCGGCTATGTGCTGGCGGGGATGGATCGGGGTATGCCGATGGAGCAGGCCATTCTGCAAGCCAACCGCGCCGCTGCGCTGATGGTGACACGGCACGGCACGGCAGATGTTATTCCGGACCTGCGGGAAGTGCGCGACGCGCAGTTCGATTAAGAACCGGCAAATGGCGCATCTGCACCCCAAAGCTGCTTGACCCGCGCGTCCCGTCCGCAGGCTTTGCGGTAGGCTTTGTAGGCGTTCTTTTGGCGCTTGGGTCCAAAGCGGGTGAACACAACCTTTTCGCCCTTGTAGTAATCCTGATGATAGGCCTCGGCCGGATAAAAGGTGGTTTCCTGCAGGATCGGCGTCACTACGGTTTGGCCGAGCGCGGATTGGGCATCAGCCTTTGCTTGCTCGGCTAAGGTTTTTTCGCCTGTGTTAGAGACGAATATCGCCGTGCGATAGCTATCTCCCCGGTCACAGAACTGTCCGCCCGCATCGGTCGGATCAACAGAACGGAAGAACATGTCCAACAAGGTATCCCGAGAGACTTTGCTAGGATCAAAGGTGATCTGAACCGCCTCATAATGGCCGGTTCCGCCCTTGGTCACGTCCTTGTAGTTGGGGTTGGCGGTGGTGCCACCGGTATATCCGGACACCGCGCCAATTACGCCGGGTACAGTTTCAAAATCGGATTCGACACACCAGAAACATCCGCCCGCGACCGTTAGCGTCTCGGTCCCTGCGGCAGAACCCGGCAGGGCGCGCAGTAGTGCCGCCAGCAAGATCAGGACAAAAAGTACTGAGGGTTTTATACAATCGAGATAAGCAGTCCGTGTCATGGCAGGTCTCCTTCCGAGACCAAGCTGCCTGTAGACGCCCCGCCTTGCAATGCGCTGACATCGATTGTCACGCGCTGGTGAGACGATTTTATCGTCTATCCCAGCAGCTGCCCCAGCTTCATCGCAATACCCATATTGCCCGAAATCTTCAGCTTGCCCATGGCCACGCCGGTCATTGGATTCAGCTTACCAGTCAGCAATTTGTTCAGGTTGTCCTGCGAGATACGGATTGTACAATCGGCCTCCTGATCCTGCGTGGTGGCCTGATTGTCGGCCAGCACGATGACACCCGCCTCGCCGCAATCGAACTTGAGCGAGCCATCAAAGCTTTTGCCGTTCAGCCCTTTTTGAATTCCGTCGGCGATATCTTGCAGCATTGCGCGTCCTTCCTTGATTGACGCATGCGTAAAGATAACCCGTTGAGACAGGCAAGCTTGACCTGACGGGAAGTGGTGAACAAAAAACCCGGCACTCTTTTTGGGTGCCGGGTTTTTTTGTGGCTCTGCGAGCTGCCTTACTTACTCAGACGCTTGTCGCGTGCTGCCAGAAGCTTGAGCCGCAGCGCGTTCAGCTGAATAAAGCCTGCCGCGTCTTTCTGATCGTAGGCACCGGCGTCTTCTTCGAAGGTCACGTGCGCCTCGGAATAGAGCGAGTGATCCGACCAGCGGCCCACGGTCGAGGCGAGGCCCTTGTAGAGCTTCACCCGCACGGTGCCGGTGACATGCTCCTGGCTCTTGTCGATGGCCGCCTGCAGCATCTCGCGTTCGGGGCTGTACCAGAAGCCGTTATAGATCAGCTCGGCATATTGCGGCATGAGCTGGTCTTTCAGATGCATCGCGCCACGGTCCATGGTGATGGATTCGATACCACGATGTGCTTCCAGCAGGATGGTGCCGCCGGGCGTTTCATAGATACCGCGCGACTTCATGCCAACGAACCGGCCTTCGACCAGGTCCAGACGACCGATGCCGTGCTTGCCGCCATATTCGTTCAGCTTGGTCAGGATGGTGGCCGGGCTCATCGCCTCGCCATTGATGCTGACCGCGTCACCCTTTTCAAAGCCGATTTCGATGAATTCCGGCTCATTCGGCGCGTCCTCAGGGTGGACGGTGCGCTGGTAAACATAGTCGGGCGCCATATCGGCTGGGTCTTCCAGAACCTTACCCTCGGAAGAGGTGTGCAGCAGGTTGGCATCGACCGAAAATGGAGCTTCGCCGCGTTTGTCCTTGGCAATCGGGATCTGGTTCTGTTCGGCAAATTCCAGCAGCTTGGTGCGGCTGGACAGGTCCCATTCACGCCACGGCGCAATGACCTTGATGTCGGGGTTGAGCGCGTAAGCCGCCAGTTCGAACCGCACCTGATCGTTGCCCTTGCCGGTTGCGCCGTGGGCAACGGCATCAGCACCAGTGGCCTCGGCAATCTCAACCAGACGTTTCGAGATCAGAGGTCGCGCGATCGAGGTACCCAGCAGATACAGGCCTTCGTATTGCGCATTGGCGCGGAACATCGGGAAGACGAAGTCGCGGACAAACTCTTCGCGGATGTCCTCAATATAGATGTTTTCGGGCTTGATCCCCAGCAGCTCGGCCTTCTGACGAGCGGGCTCCAGCTCCTCGCCCTGACCCAGATCGGCGGTGAAGGTCACAATCTCACAGCCATACTCGGTCTGCAGCCATTTCAGAATGATCGAGGTATCAAGGCCACCGGAATAGGCCAGAACAACTTTCTTGGGCGCGGACATCTGATTTCCCTTTGTGCGAAGAACGACTGGCCCCTAGCGGGTTTTGAGCGCGGGGGCAAGTTGTGTGCGCTGACCATGCATGTGAATTGCGATGGCGCACCCAGAAACAGCGCCTGGATCGCGTAGGATACCTATTTTGAAAACATGAGGTCGTACACATATGTATTCCTTGCTCTTTTAGTCGGGATAGGCCACTGAAACGGTCATGACTGACTTCATGACTCGTGCCGGAACCGCCGAACAGGCGATGCGTACCGTGTTCCCTGCAACACCGTTGCAGCGAAACGCGCATTTGTCCGACCGTTATGGCGCGGATATTTGGCTGAAGCGCGAAGACCTCAGCCCAGTGCGGTCCTACAAGATCCGTGGGGCGTTCAATGCGATGCGCAAACAACAGGGGCAGGACCTGTTCGTTTGCGCCAGCGCGGGCAATCATGCGCAGGGCGTGGCCTATATGTGCAAGCATCTGGGCGTGAAGG
Source organism: Ruegeria sp. AH12 (assembly GCF_056541465.1). Taxonomy (NCBI): domain Bacteria; kingdom Pseudomonadati; phylum Pseudomonadota; class Alphaproteobacteria; order Rhodobacterales; family Roseobacteraceae; genus Ruegeria; species Ruegeria sp. AH12. The sequence goes on from NZ_JBQFYL010000011.1 coordinate 59,500, forward strand.
GCGTGATCTTCATGCCGGTGACGACCCCACAGCAAAAAATCCAAAAAACCCGCATCTTTGGCGGTGACAATATCGAGGTTCACCTGACCGGGGACTATTTCGACGACACATTGGCCGCGGCGCAGGCGTGGTGCGCGGCGCAGGGCGGGCATTTTCTGTCGCCCTTCGACGATGAGGATGTGATCGAAGGTCAGGCCTCCTTGGCGGTCGAGATCGAAGAACAGTTGGGTCAAGTACCCGACCATGTGCTGCTGCCTGTGGGCGGCGGTGGCATGTCCGCTGGTGTGGCGACCTGGTTCGGGGACCGCACCCATTGCCTGTTTGTCGAACCCAAGGGCGGCGCCTGTCTGCATGCGGCGATGGCGGCGGGGCATCCGGTGGCGCTGGACCACGTGGACAACTTCGTCGATGGCGCAGCGGTTGGAAAGATTGGGGCCAAGCCATTCGAACTGCTGAAATCGCGGCATTTGTCAGATGTGCTGGTCCTATCCGAAGACCGCATTTGTACCACCATGATCGAGATGCTGAATGTCGAGGGCATCGTGCTGGAACCCGCAGGCGCACTGGCAATCGAAGCGATTGCAGATGTGCAAAGCTTTATTCGTGGCAAAACTGTTGTTTGCGTGACATCAGGCGGCAATTTCGATTTTGAACGCCTGCCCGAGGTCAAGGAGCGCGCACAGCGCTATTCCGGGGTCAAGAAATACTTCATTTTGCGCCTGCCGCAGCGCCCTGGCGCGTTGAAAGAATTCCTGAACATTCTCGGCCCCGAGGATGACATTGCCCGGTTTGAATATATGAAGAAATCCGCGCGCAACTTCGGGTCAGTCCTGATCGGGATCGAAACCCGCAAGCCCGAGAATTTTGCACGCTTGTTCGCGCATCTGGATGAGGCCGGGTTTACCTATACCGATATCACCGAAGATGAGACGCTGGCACAGTTCGTGATCTAGGTCAGTTTGCTAGGTAATTCGGCCTGAAACACAGATTTGGATGCGTCATAAGCGGCCAGGATTTCGGCCAGATCAACCTCTGCCGCTTGCCCGGCCGCGGCACGCCGCTCGCCATCCTGACAGAGTTTCGAGAACTGATCGAACCCCAGGCTCATGGCGCTGCCTTTCAGGAAGTGCAGGTTCTGTTCCAACTCAAGCCGTTCGGTATCGGCATGCAGGCGTGCGATCACTTCCTGCACCTCGTCCAGAAAGATTGCGATGACCTCATCAATCTCATCTGCGCCGACCTCGTCCCGCAATTGTCTGACTCGGGGCCAATGGATCATCGTCATCCTCCTGCAAAGGAATTGGGTTGATCTTTGCTAGCGCGGATCAGGTAAATGTGCGGTTAAGGCCAAAGACCATGGGACCTTCACGGGATGTTAAACCCCAGCGCGATAGGTTTGCCGCGTCCCTAAAAAAGGAAGCCTGGGGTTAAAGGGTGTCAGCACTAAGTCTTGAGCAAACCGGTTCTGAACTGGATTTCGGTGCGATCCGAAAGGTGCTAGTCGTGGATGACAGCCGCCTGCAAAGGCGCATTCTGGTGGCCTCGCTCAAGAAATGGGGATTTGAGGTGCTTGAGGCTGATAATGGTGAAAAGGCCCTTGAGCTTTGCGCCGAGTTTGCGCCCGATCTTGTGCTCAGCGATTGGGTCATGCCAGGCATGAGCGGACTGGAGTTCTGCCGTGATTTCCGCGCGCTCGATTCTGAACACTACAGCTATTTCATCCTTCTGACATCGAAAAGCGAAAAGCAGGAAGTCGCGCGTGGGCTGGATGCCGGGGCGGATGATTTTCTGATCAAGCCGCTAGAGGCTGATGAGCTGCGGGCCCGTATTTCTGCAGGCGCACGCATATTGGATATGCAGAGAGAGCTTTCGGATAAGAACCGCCTGATTGAATCTGCACTTGACGAACTGAAGCTGGCCCATGATGCGATCGACAAAGACCTGAAACAGGCCCGCAAGATACAGGAATCACTGGTCCCGGAATTGACGCGAGAGTTCGGTGTTTCCCGGGTCAGTCTGTTGTTGAAGCCCTGCGGTCATATTGGCGGCGATCTGGTGGGCATGTTCTCGCCCGGTCCGAACCGATTGGGATTCTACAGTATCGATGTCTCGGGCCATGGGATCACGTCAGCGATGATGACCGCGCGACTTGGCGGCTATCTGTCCAGCCAGCATTTCGATCAGAATGTGGCGCTGGAAAAGCGGATGAACAAGTTCTATGCGCTGTTGCCACCGCAGCAAGTGGCCGAAACGCTCAATTCACGTTTGATGGTGGACACCGGGATCGAGGAATACTTCACCATGGTCTACGCCATTGTCGATCTGCGCAGCGGGCATATGAAAATGGTGCAGGCCGGACATCCGCACCCCTTGCTGCTGAGGCAGGATGGCAGCACCGAATACCTTGGCGATGGCGGCCTTCCCATCGGATTGATCCCAGATGCGAGTTTTCATCAGATTGAAACAAAGCTGAATCCGGGTGACCGGCTTTTGCTGCATTCCGATGGTTTCACGGAATGTCACCTGGCAGAAGGCGGGTTGCTGGAGGAAGAGGGGCTGCGTGAAATGGCGTTGGACTGTGCGTCTGGCCAGGGTGGATCAGAATTTCTGGATGATATGTTCTGGCGGCTGACCCAGCGCATGCCGCCCAACGAAGGCATGGGAGATGACGTTTCGGCGGTATTTTTTGAATATAACGGGCACTAAAGACCGTTCAGGTGCTGGGCTGCAAAGTGGCGGTCGCCGTCATTTCCCAGCAGCTCAACCGCATCCGCGCTGTGCATCCAAAGTGCCTCGTGAAAGGCTTCGGTTGGCGGGCCCAATTGCAGGACAGGGCGGGCGCGGTAAATCAGGCAGACCTTCTCGGCCCATAAATCGTATTCAGGCATATAGGTGAAGCGGCGAAACGCACCGATGCGTTCCGGCGTGGCGATGCGCCATCCGGTTTCCTCATAAACCTCACGATGCAGCGCGGTAATGGGCGATTCGCCGGGATCAATGCCACCGCCCGGCAGTTGCAGATCGGGGCCCGGTTCGGTCTGGCAGGTCAAAAGCAGGTGCTTTTCACGCGGAAGCAACGCATAAACGCCCACCCGCCGCGTATAGGATCGCCCGGGTTCAGGGCTTTCACCAAACCGTCTGATCATGTATGGCCCCTTAAAACCCAAACTCTGTGACCTATATGGTGCCGGTATGCCAAGCTGTGGCGTGTAAGGAAACCCCATGTCTCTTGGAACAAAAATCGCGTGGGACGATACCGTCCTGCCCTTTCAACTTGATGTGTCGGACATGCGTGGCCGCGTCGCCCGCCTGGACGGGGTGCTGGATGGCATCCTGAAGCAGCATGACTATCCCGAACAGGTCGAGGCGCTGGTGGCCGAGATGGCTTTGCTGACAGCATTGATTGGCCAAACCGTTTCGCTGCGTTGGAAGCTGTCCTTGCAGGTTCAATCCAAGGGCGCGGTGCGCATGATCGCAACCGACTATTATGCGCCCACTGTCGAAGGTGAACCGGCGCGTATCCGCGCCTATGCCAGCTTTGACCGGGATCGACTGACCAAGAGCGCCCCCTTTGATCAGGTGGGCGAAGGGTATTTCGCGATCATGATCGATCAGGGCGAAGGCACGCAGCCTTATCAGGGTATTACTCCGCTGGACGGAGCGTCGATCAGCGCCTCGGCCGAGGCATATTTCGCCCAGTCCGAACAGCTGCCGACCCGTTTCTCGCTGAGCTTCGGCAAATCGACCGAACCTGAAGTGGGTGAGCATTGGCGTGCCGGTGGAATCATGTTGCAGCACATGCCCAAAGCTTCGCCCTTTGCGGCCTCGGGCGAGGGGACGGGTGAAATCCTCACCGCCAATGATCTGGTCGACGGCGAAGAAGGTGAAAACTGGGGCCGGGTCAACATCCTTCTGGATACGGTTGATGATCTGGAACTGATCGGCCCATCGATTGCGCCGACCGATCTGTTGATCCGCCTGTTTCACGAGGAAAGCCCACGCGTCTATGACGCGCAGATGGTACAGTTTGGCTGCACCTGCTCGGAAGAACGCGTTCGTCAAAGCCTGTCGATCTATTCGGCTAGGGACATCGAAAAGATGACAACGCCCGAGGGCATGGTCACTGCCGATTGTCAGTTCTGCGGGGCGCATTATGTGCTGGACCCTGCGACCGTTGGTTTTGATGCGGAAGACGCCAGCGGTGCATGATCCGACGGATCAGATTGCTGCGGCGTTGCAGCGTCCGGGCCATGGGTCTAGTGACTTTGATCTGAACCCCGAAACCGTGCGTCCGCCCGGGCGCAAATTGCGCCCGGCTGGGGTTCTGGTGCCGATCTCAGTTTCCGGGGATGTGCCACGTTTGGTCCTGACAAAGCGGTCATCGGCTTTGAAACACCACCCCGGCCAGATCGCCTTTCCTGGCGGCAAGCAGGATGAGGGCGATGCCGATATCACCGCTGCCGCACTGCGCGAAGCGCATGAGGAAATTGGCCTGCATCCAGAGTTGCCCGAAGTGATCGGCTTTCTACCCAGCCATGAAACCGTGACCTCGTTCGCTGTTACCCCGGTTGTGGCCATCATCCGCCAGGGTTTTGATCCAGTGCCTGAGCCGGGCGAAGTGGATGAGGTTTTCTCAGTTCCACTTGCACATCTGCTAAAGCCCGAGAATTATGTGATCGAGTCGCGCCGGTGGCGTGGCCAACGGCGAAAGTATTTCGCTGTTCCATACGGTCCTTATTACATCTGGGGCGCGACGGCTCGTATATTGCGCGGGCTTGCAGCACGGGTAAGTGAATGAAGCAGATCAGCGCGCCTTGGGTTTCGGACCCAGCGACTCAGGCGGTTTGTGAAGCCCTCACCAAAGGCGGGGCGCAGGCCCTGTTTGTGGGCGGATGCGTGCGTAACGCCCTGCTGGGCGCGCCCGTTTCGGATATTGATATTGCAACGGATGCCTATCCCGAACGGGTGATCGAACTGGCCCAAAAGGCTGGCCTTAAGGCGATTCCAACGGGGCTGGAACACGGTACGATCACCATCGTTTGTGACCATGTCCCACATGAGGTCACCACCTTTCGACGCGATGTGGAAACCGATGGTCGCCGTGCGGTTGTGGTCTTTGCTGACACCGTTGAAGAAGATGCCGCGCGCCGCGATTTCACGATGAACGCGATCTACGCGCAGCCCGACGGCACGGTGCTGGACCCGCTGTCAGGCTTGCCTGACCTTCAGGCGCGGCGCGTGCGGTTTATTGGAACCGCTGAGAACCGCATCCGCGAGGATTACCTACGCTCGCTGCGCTATTTCCGGTTTCATGCTTGGTACGGCGACGCCGATGCTGGGTTTGACGCGGATGCGCTCGCTGCGATTGCGTCCAATCTGGATGGGCTGACATCGCTGTCTCGCGAACGAGTTGGGGCTGAGCTGATAAAACTGCTAGGCGCGCCAGACCCTGCGCCTTCGGTGGCCGCGATGCGCCGTGCAGGTGTCTTGGCGCATCTGTTGCCCGGTGCAGATGACCGCGCTTTGGCCCCGCTGATCGCCATAGAACAGGCCGCCGGTACCGTGCCTGATCCGGTGCGCAGGCTGGCAGCAATTGCCACACCCGAGGATGCCGCGACACTGCGCTTGAGTCGGGCGCAACTGCAACGCATGACCCGAATGCGCGAGGAGGCGCAGGCCTCGACCAGCATCGAAGAGTTGGGCTATCGCTACGGTGACGACGGAGGCCTGCACGAAACCTTGCTGCGCTGTGCCTTCTTCGAACACCCCTGGTCCGAGGACTTACGCCAAGCTCTCCATCATGGTGCAGCAGCGCGTTTCCCGATCAGCGCCGCCGATCTGATCCCCGACTTTACCGGCCCCGCTCTGGGCAAGAAGCTGGCCGAGCTTGAGGCGCGTTGGATCGCGTCTGACTTCACCCTGACCCGCGCAGAATTGCTGACCAGCTGAACGAAGTCTCAAAAAGGGATGACAAACGATTTCGTTTGTGGTTACGTGCGCCTGACTCATGGATGGAGGAATGCGAATGTATTACGGGATCTGGTTCGGCTAAAGCCAGGGCACTTACCCCGTAAAGGGTGGTGTTCAGGCGCCATTCTTCTTCGCATGTCTGTATTTCTGCTCAATCGGAGCACTCTCCATGTTTCGCTATTTCGAAAACCTCGTTGACCCTTTTGTCGCCTATCGTGAAACCGATACGCCGCCGACGCGGCTGTGGCCGTTCATGCTGGACTACTCGCGCCCGTTTTTCCGGGTGTTCTTTTGGGCTGCATTGATTTCCATCATCGTGGCCGCTGTTGAGATAGGGTTGATCTACTATATGGGCCGCGTTGTTGACCTGTTGGGTGGCACCCCGGAAGAGGTCTGGCAAAACCACGGGACCGAGCTGTTGTTAATGGCAGGCTTTATCCTGCTGTTGCGTCCGCTGTTGCATTTGGTCGATGTGCTGCTCTTGAACAACACGATCCTGCCGAACTTTGGTACGCTGATCCGCTGGCGGGCACATAAACACGTTCTGCGTCAGTCCGTTGGCTGGTTCGAGAATGACTTTGCAGGCCGTATTGCCAACCGGATCATGCAGACCCCGCCTGCCGCGGGCGAGGTGGTGTTCCAGGTCTTTGATGCGATTTCGTTCTCGCTTGCCTATCTGATCGGCGCGGCGATCTTGCTTTATGCGGCTGATGCACGCCTGCTGATCCCTTTGCTCATCTGGTTTGCGTTCTATGGGCTGCTGGTGCACTGGACGGTGAAACGAGTCGGCCCCGCGTCTCAGGCTGCATCTGATGCTCGTTCGACTGTCACGGGCCGGGTTGTCGACAGCTACACCAACATCCACTCGGTCAAGATGTTCGCTCATGGCCGACAGGAGCTGGATTATGCGCGTGAAGCGATCGAGGAAACGCGTCGGACCTTTCAGGTCGAGATGCGGATATTCACGATCATGGATGCGGTTCTGGTTACTTTGAACGGCTTTCTGATCGTTGGGGTTGTTGGCTGGGCGATTGCTCTTTGGATGCAGGGTACCGCTTCGGTTGGCGTTGTTGCGGCTGCAACGGCGCTGACCCTGCGCTTGAACGCGATGACCGGATGGATCATGTGGGCGCTGACCAGCTTCTTCCGTCAGCTTGGTATCGTGGCCGAGGGGATGGAGACGATTGCTCAGCCAATCGACCTGCTGGATGTACCGGCCTCACAACCCTTGCAACTGAGCAAGGGCCAGATCGAAATCAGCGATCTGTCGCACCATTATGGTCGTGAAACGGGTGGTTTGGATCACATAAACCTGACCATTCAGCCGGGCGAAAAGATCGGTCTGATTGGCCGATCTGGTGCAGGGAAATCGACCCTAGTTAAGCTGCTTTTGCGGTTTTATGACGTCGAGAAAGGCGCGATCCTGATCGATGAACAGAATATTGCGCAGGTCACACAAGACAGTTTGCGCGGGCATATCGGCATGGTTCAGCAGGACAGCGCGTTGTTGCACCGGTCGGTGCGCGACAACATCCTCTATGGTCGTCCGGATGCGACTGAAGAACAGATGATTTCCGCCGCGAAGCAGGCCGAGGCGCACGAGTTCATTCTTGACCTGCAAGACCCGCAGGGGCGCACCGGATATGATGCGCATGTGGGTGAGCGGGGCGTGAAGCTGTCCGGTGGTCAGCGACAGCGGGTGACCCTTGCACGGGTGATTTTGAAGGACGCGCCGATCTTGTTGTTGGATGAGGCGACATCCGCGCTAGATTCCGAGGTTGAAGCGTCCATTCAGGAAACCCTCTACGGCATGATGCAAGGTAAAACCGTGATCGCCATTGCCCACAGGCTCAGCACCATCGCTCAGATGGACCGTATTCTGGTTATGGATGCAGGCCGGATCGTGGAAGAGGGCGCGCATGCTGACCTGTTGGCGCAGGGCGGCCTTTACGCGCAGTTCTGGGCGCGGCAATCTGGTGGCTTTATGAACCCGGAGGCCGCTGAATGAGGGTCGCTGACCTCATCAACCCGTTCAAAAACATCGAGACGCCCCCGCCGCAAACGTTGGGGGCGTTCATTCGCTGGGCACTATCCGGTGCCTGGCCCATGCTTTTTGTCGCGGCCTTCTTCTCGGCCGCAGCGGGCACGATGGAGGCGGGAACAGCCTGGATTCTGGGCCGCGTCATCGATGTGGCCACGACCAGCGGACCGGACGGGTTTCTGACCGGTGGCAATCTGTGGATGATCCTGGGCGGGGTTGCGTTCTTTATGCTCCTGCGGCCGGTCTTTTTTGGTTTCTCGGCGTTTTCGAACAACTATGTCGTCATGCCCAATATCACGCCACTGGTTTTGGCCAAGCTGAACCGATGGACATTGGGCCAGTCGGTCACGTATTTCGACGATGATTTCGCGGGACGGATCGCGCAGAAACAGGTTCAGACTGCGAATGCTCTGGCCTCGGTCGTCTCGGAAACGATCAGCGCGATTGTGTTTGCTTTGGCCTCTCTTGTCGGCTCTTTGCTTTTGTTAGGGTCTATTCATCCGTTGGTGATGTTGCCCTTTGTTGTCTGGCTGGTGGTCTATTTCATGTTGGTGCGCTGGTATTTGCCACGTATCCGCAAACGATCAAGTGCACGGGCAGGTGCGCGTGCGATGGTGTCGGGGCAAATCGTCGATACGATCACCAATATCAAAACGGTCAAACTGTTTGCACATGCCCAACACGAGGATCAGGCAGCGCGCAATTCGATGGTCGATCTGCGGGAACGCTCGTTAGAGTTCGGGCTGCTTTCGGCCAGCTTTCGGGTCATTCTTATGACTTTGGCGGGTGTGCTGCCCGTGATGCTGATCGGGGCGACGCTGTGGCTTTGGCAGAGCGGTGCTGCGACCACCGGTGACATCGTGGCGGCAGGGGCTGTTTCGGTCCGTATCTCGCAGATGACCGGTTGGGTCAGCTTCACGCTGATGGGGCTGTATGCCAATGTTGGCGAGATTGAGAACGGGATGAAAACCCTGGCCAAGCGCGACCGGGTCGAGGATGCATCGCAGGCCAAAGATCTGATGGTGACCCATGGTGCGATCACATTTGACGACGTCAGCTTTGCCTATGGCCGTGAAATCGGGGGCGTTTCAGAGCTGGATTTGACCATCAAGCCGGGCGAAAAGCTTGGGATCGTAGGGGTGTCCGGGGCAGGCAAATCTACCCTCGTTTCGCTGCTTCTTAGGCTCTACGATGGGGAAAATGGCGCCATTCGCATCGATGGGCAGGACATCTCGCAGGTGACCCAGGACAGTTTGCGCCGTCAGATTGGCATGGTCACACAGGAAACGGCCATGTTCAATCGGTCCGCACGTGAAAATATCCTGTATGGACGTCCAGATGCATCCGAGGATGAAATGATCGAGGCCGCCGAAAAGGCTGAGGCGCATGAGTTCATCCTTGGTTTGCAAGATGCGCAGGGCCGCAAAGGCTATGATGCGCATCTGGGTGAGCGTGGTGTGAAGCTCAGCGGTGGTCAGCGACAACGGATCGCGTTGGCCCGCGCCATTTTGAAAGATGCCCCGATCCTGGTGCTGGATGAGGCCACATCGGCGTTGGATTCTGAGGTCGAAGCCTCGATCCAAACCGCGCTGCATCGCGTCATGCAAGGAAAAACCGTTCTGGCCATCGCGCATCGCTTGTCCACACTCAGCGAGATGGATCGGATCGTCGTTCTGGATCAGGGACGCATCGTCGAAACCGGTACGCATGACGCGCTGTTGGACCAGGGCGGGCTGTATGCGCGGTTCTGGCATCGCCAGTCGGGTGGTTTCATTCAGGCAGAAGCCGCCGAATAAGGGTTTTGTTGCGGCCAAACCCCCGTTATCAGGCCCGGTATGACGGAAACCTACACCATAACCCGGCTTGGCCATCAGGGTGACGGCATCGCCGACGGCCCGGTCTATGCGCCCCGCACTCTTCCAGGTGAGGTGGTTTCAGGCACATTGCTGGGCCAGTTTCTCTCCGATATCCGCGTGGAAACTCCATCGGACCAACGCGTGAAAGCTCCTTGCCGCCACTACAAAGCCTGTGGGGGGTGCCAGCTACAGCATGCATCGGACGCTTTTGTTGCTGATTGGAAGGTGGATGTTGTCCGAACCGCGCTGTCCGCACAGGGGTTGGAGGCGCATATGCGTCCAATCCATATCTCGCCCGAACGCTCACGCCGTCGTGCGACAATCGCAGTGCGTCGGACCAAGAAGGGGACGCTGGCAGGGTTTTACGGGCGCGCATCTGACGTGATCACCGAAATCCCGGATTGCCATCTTCTGGATCCCGCATTGATCGCCGGTATTCCCGTGGCCGAGGCGCTTGCGATGCAGGGCGGCAGCCGCAAGGGCGTTCTGGCCGTAACACTGACCTTGTCCGACGGCGGGCTGGATGTTGCGGTTACGGGCGGCAAACCGCTGGATGGGCCGTTGGAGCTGGCCCTGGCGCAAGCGACCGAAAAGCACGGGCTTGCCCGGCTCAGCTGGGATGGTGAGGTCATTGCCACGCGCCAGCCCCCAATTCAGCGGTTCGGGCAGGCGACGGTCACACCGCCTCCGGGCGCATTCCTGCAGGCGACGAAGGATGGTGAGCAGGCTCTAACACAGGCTGTTTTGGAGGCAACGCAAGGTGCCAAGCGCGTTGTTGATCTGTTCGCGGGCAGCGGGACGTTTTCATTACCACAGGCTCAGACGGCCGAGGTTCATGCCGTTGAGGGCGAAGCCGCGATGACCCAATCGCTGGATCAGGGCTGGCGCAGGGCGACGGGGTTGAAGCGCGTCACGACCGAGGCGCGCGATCTGTTTCGCCGCCCGCTGATGCCCGATGAATTGAAGGCCGTTGATGCGGTCGTGCTGGACCCGCCACGCGCAGGGGCAGAGGCGCAAGTGAATGAACTGGCACAAGCGCTGCGCCCAGTGATCGCTTATGTGTCTTGTAACCCGGTGACCTTTGCGCGCGATGCAAAAATGCTTGTTAACGCCGGCTATACCCTTGAATGGGTACAGGTTGTTGACCAATTTCGGTGGTCGTCACATACGGAACTGGCCGCGCGGTTTGTGTTGAACCCCGCATCCTGAGGAGACAGCGAACATGGGCTTTCAACAGCGATTGCAGCACATTATCGAAACACCTATGTTCGGGCGTTTCATCACCGGTGTGATCATGTTCAACGCCGCGCTGCTGGGTATGGAAACCTCTCCGACCTTGATGGAGATCGCGGGCCCGCTGATTGTGGCGCTTGATAAGCTTTGCCTTGCCATTTTCGTTGCTGAGATTGCGATGAAGTTGGTGGCGACAGGGCGGAACTTCTTCAAAAGCGGCTGGAATCTGTTCGATTTCGTGATCGTGGGGATCGCTCTGGTACCCAGCGCTGGCAGTTTGTCGGTTCTGCGGGCGCTGCGGATCCTGCGGGTGTTGCGCGTGATTTCAGTTGCGCCACGGCTGCGGCGGGTGGTCGAAGGCTTCATCTCGGCCTTGCCGGGTATGGCCAGTGTGTTCCTGCTGATGGCGATCCTGTTTTATATCGGCTCCGTGATCTCGACCAAGCTGTTTTCGGAAAGTTTCCCAAACTGGTTCGGTGATCTAGGTCTGTCGGCCTATACATTGTTCCAGATCATGACGCTGGAAAGCTGGTCGATGGGCATCGTCCGCCCCGTGATGGAAGTGTATCCCTACGCCTGGCTGTTCTTTGTCCCGTTCATCATGGTGACGACCTTCGCGGTGGTGAACCTGCTGGTTGGTCTGATCGTGAACTCGATGCAGGATGCGCATCATGCCGAGGATGAGGTCAAAACCGATGCCTACCGTGATGAGGTGCTTGAGAGGCTGGAAGCCATCGAACGCCGCATAATTGAGCAATCGAACATCAAAAAGTGATTTCAGTTTTTTGATTTTTTGGCATAATAGCCAAAAAAAACCAGAGTAGCAGGCAGTGAAACATGGATCGTCGAGCATTTGGATTGGGTGCAATGGCAACGCTGAGCCTTTCGGCTTGTGCTTCAGCCAGCCCTAGAATTCTATCTTACAATGGGCCCGAGGTGACCTCTTTGGTTGTCAACAAGGGCGCGCGGAAGCTGTATCTTCTGCACAACGAACAGATACTTCGGCAATATGATGTCGATCTGGGCTTTGCGCCGAACGGCACCAAAACCAAGCGTGGCGACGGGCGCACGCCCGAGGGCACATATCTGATCGACCGCCGTAACCCACGCAGCCGGTATCATCTGTCCTTGGGAATTTCCTATCCAAACTCGGCTGATATCGCCAAGGCCAAAGCCGCCGGAGTCGATCCGGGCGGGGATATCTTTATCCACGGTCAGCCGAACCTGCGGTCTGAATTCAAGCGTGCGAAAAAGACGCCGGATTGGACGGCGGGCTGCATCGCGGTCAAGAACGACGAGATGGAAGAGATCTACGCGATGGTTAATCGGGGCACTTTGATTACCCTGCGGGCCTGACCGAGCGCCATTCGCCAAACCCGAATTGATCAAAGTCGCGCTGGTAGGTTTCAGCTGCCAGCGCCTGCAACCGGTCATCGCAGATTTGATCAAGTGCAAACGGAGTTTCCGTTGCGCTCGTCTTTGGTGTTGGCGGAGTGTCATGGCCCATGGTTCGCGCCAGATCGGGCAGGGCGGTTTCCAGTTCATCGTCGCGCAGGATCAGGTCAGGTATCGCGAAGGTTGATATACCCTCTAGTGCTTGCACCTGTGTGCACCAGCTTGCATCTACGCGGATTGGGGTTTGGCCCGCAAGGTTGTGGCGCAGAAAGGTCAGGAAGGCGGAAAATGCTTCATAATGCTGGTCTTTGGAATAGTTCTTTTCGCGCACCTGACCGGGGATCGGCAGTTTGAACCGATTGCGTAATTGCGAGCGGAGGTCTTCATAACACTCCGGCCCTTTGTTCAGGATATGGGTGCAGAACGCGCTATGCGCGCGCGCCAGGGGATGGCGTAGCACCGTGAATTTGCGGTGACCGGGCGAAGATCGCATCCAATCGCGGACCATGTCGGGCGCCAGTTCAGTGCGCAATTCACTGGTATTCACACCGTCCAGTGCGGCCATCCATTGGTGCACGATCGGTTCGATACCACCACGCAGGGGCATATAGATCAGCGGTGTTTCGGCTGCGATGATGTAACCATCCACTGCAGGATCGCGTTTGGGTTCAAAATTCGGGCTGCGCGCAATCGACAGAAGGTCCAGCCCGGATAGCGTTCTTTGCATTTCATCCGGGTTGGTGACTTTGGACAGGGCCGGTGTCGGGTTCTGCGGTTTCAGCCGGTCATCCAATCGGCCCAGCCTTGACGAAACCCCAAGCCAGGTGGCCAGGCCGTTCAGAATGCTCAGATCGGTCAGGTCGTTGTAATCAATGTAGAACGCGGCCTGGCCGGAGCGTTGCAGATGGGCACGCAGGCGGGACTGAAACCCATAGTGCTCATCCAGATAGTCCGAAAATTCGCGCCCGTCGAAGTCAACTTGGGCCTCAAGCCGTCGCTTGATGTTCTTTAGCTGCCACTGCTTGGTTTCGCGCACGATCTTGAGCGACAGATAGCTGTCCAGCGGATTGCGGGTCAGAATGATCTTGGCACAACGTGGATCATTCAGGGCCGGTTCCAGCACCCTGGGATCATGGTCCTCAAAATACCGAAAGCCGTTCAACGCATTTGCGTCAGAGCGCATCGCCTTTATCAGTTGTACGGGATCCTTATCCCTTTGTTCCAGCGTTATGCCCAACACATCCTGCGCTTTGACACGACCGATGAAATGCGGATTGAAGGCCTCCCCGTGGCAGGTGATGCCGTCCAGCGCGTTCAAATTGGCCTCGAGCAGGTTCGAGCCTGTGCGCATGGCGGCCAGTATGATGAAGTAGTCAAACGGTCGCGTCATCGGCCATCACTGAACCAGATAGGGCTTTCGGAACGGTTTGGTCTGGGTTCCAAACACGTCGTCGGCGGGGAAATCACCCATAAGTTTTGGGTGCATTCCTTGGTTTTTGAGGTTCTGCAGAAACTGACCAAAACCCGACAGATCGACCATCGTGGGTGCTTCGGTCAGATGGCTGGGCATTTGCGTGCCGATCTCGTCAATGATGGTGTGCAGCGGCTCCATTGGCGCTTCGACAAAGTCCGACAAGGTCCAGCTGCGCACATTGGCTTTGGTCCAGACCGAAGTTAGAACCTCAATTTGTTTGGTTTCAATCTGTTGCAGGCGCGCAGCCTCAAGCCTGATATCGGCGAAGTTCAAGTTTGACCGGAATAGCGGAACCGCCCAGGCACCGGTAATGACCGAGATTTGCGCATTCCGGTCCCGCGCCATGAACCAGTTGATGTCTTGGGTATCGTTAGGCCCGAATTGAAAGCACTGGCGCTCACCCCGCGTGTTCCAGATCAGGTTCGACAGAAACGCTGTGGGATTATAGTCGCGCAATGTCGCGCAATCACTGAGCGCACCATTGGTGATGGTCTGGTCTTTGGAAAATTCAGCACGATCAGGGCCAAACAGATGACCATGCACCCGAGCGCCAGTTGTGGTTTCTAGCCAGGCCTCAAAGCCCTCAAACAACTCGCTAAAGCCCTGAAACACCGAGTACGCCGATGAGGTCAGGCCATTTTCGCTGCCATGTTTGGGAAAGCGGCTTTGCATATACAGCCCATCGCGACCATGGGTCCGACGCTCGACCGCTTTGGCAAAGACCCGGTCGATCTTGCCGGGGTTGGGCTCTGCCGGTCGCAGTGCGCCGGACTGATCTGTGAGAAAGGTCTGATACAGACGATCTGCGCGCCACCAGATCTTGCGTGCCACAAAGCAGTCTGAGCGGCGCAGCAATTGCAGGTGGTCGTCGTAGAAGATGTGTGGACGCCCCTGATAGTCGAATTTCGACAACGTCAACGAGCGACTTTCGATATGGGTTGAATAGAGCCGCGCCAACGTTTGAAAATAGCTTTCATCCGGTATCCAGACATGCCGAAAGTAGCGATCATAGGTTTTACGTTTTGGGTCCTGAAGAATTGCAGAGAGTGTCTGGCGGGTCAGGCACCACCACTGGCTGCCCATATGGGGCATTAGGCCATCAGGGATTTGGCGGCGCAGACCCAGGGCGCGCTGCAGCCTGACATAGGTGTCGAACAGCTTTCGGTGCTTGCGCCAGGAAAACGGAAACCGCAGTGTGAAACGTTCATGATCCAGCCCACCAATGGTCCAGCTGACATCAGCGGTGGTTGCACTTTCAATAAAGTCCACACGGGGTCGTTCCGACAGGTAGCTTACAAGTTCTTGTACTGGGCGCAGGGGCAGGCAGGACCCTGATGACAGAAACACATGCCGCACATTCGGTAATTTCTCTAGCATTTGTTCGGACGCTGCCTGTGTTCCGGCAACTATACCCCAGCCACCCCAGTCGCATTTGTGGCGGTTGGAAAATGTGATTAGGGGGTTGTCAGCGCAAGAGGCGGTGAATTCCGAATACACCTGATCCGGGACTTTCTGGTCCACATGGATCACAACCGGGCAGCCCGCTGCGGTCCAATGCCGTGCCACCTGTTCGGCGCGATCCAAGGCCGTATGGACCAGCATAACAACGCCCAAAGAGCTCATGCCCAGTTTCCTTTTGACATGAGGCCCAGAATTTCAAGCTGTCGCCAATTGATATAGGTTTCAGAGAAATCGCACCAGAATACAGGCTTTTCATCCAATTGTTGGGCATAGGCTTTGTATTCGCCGGACCCGCGATAATGCTGGCCGCGCTGCAACTCTTCGCGGGCCTTATCGCCTAACGTGTTGATCAATTTGGCATGCAGCAGCGCGCCGCTGGTCTTTTCGCCGCCCCATTCGTCGTAAACTTGGTTCAGCCCGCGTGGCAGCAAGGAATGGGTCGAACTCACATAGACATAGCGCCGGTCCCATTTCACCAGGGGGATTTTGTTCAACGCTGGCGCTTTCGACGGGTTGTCGCCAAAGAACACACGTGCCCGCGCGCCGCCTTGAATCCAGAGGTTTTTATATTCTGGATTCTTGGTGATCATGTAGTTGCCCGCATCGAACCAGCGCGCAATCTCGAACGGGTCCTGCCCTTCGCGATAGGGTTCATCCTCGACGGGGCCTTGGGGGTACATATCAATCAGCATGGTGCCGAAACTGCGCACAGCGCTGCCATCCAGCCAATCTGTCAGGGCCCGGATCGGGCGGGTATCGCAGAACGGGTAGATAAAGAATTCATCCGGATCGACGGTCAGTACCCAGTGTTTATGGGCATATTTGCGCAGCAGGTAGTTTGACCAATCCAGACCGAAACCGGCGCGTTTATAGCTGGTTCTTGTGCGCCAGACCGAGACATCCGGTTGTGCCCTTAGGAATTCAAAGCTGCCATCATCGCTGTTGTTGTCGACAAACAGAAAATGATCAATGCCTAGCTTCCGGTAGAATTCCAGAAAAAAGGGCAGGCGGATTTTTTCGTTGCGCACAACGCTCATCAACAGGATGTCGTCGTGCCGAATTGCGGCGGTATTGTTGCTGGCGGGTTCAAGTTCGCGTCGGCGTCGCACACAGCGCAAAATACGGCGCTTGCGCCGCAATCTCATCCGATACGAATCCAACAGGCTCACGCGTTTAGCCTACCCTTATTGTGACGCGAGCATTCACCGCCCCTTTTTGAAAAAGGTCCGGGATTATGCTAAGTTATGTCATCTTTGCATATTGCAGGGCAATGGATTTAGAACCGGTTAGCAGAAAACATGACATATATGTGTATGTATTTGTCATGGCTGCCATCCTCCGGCATTCATTAACCCAAGTTGCTCTAGCTGTTCCCAACCTTCAAACGGCACCGATTGAGATGTCCAAAGGGTTGGGCCATCGATGATCCCGTCATAGTACGATCCAAACTGGTCGGGGTCGTGAAAGTGCTGGCGGCGCTGTTTTTCGATCCGAGATTTCTCGATGATTTCAGGCAGGAACTTGGTGTGGAGCAAAACGCCTGATGGTGTTTCCCCACCGGGCCCGTCATAGGCCGCGTTCAGCTGCCGCGGCAGAGCCGAATGGCAGGAATTCACACAGGCATAGTGCCTGGACCAGCGCACCAAGGGGATCTTGTTCAATGTAGGTGATCGTTGGCGTGTTTTCGCAAAAAACATGCGCTCGCGGACCCCGCCCTGAACCCAAAGGTTACCCAGAGGGCTTTGGCGCTGGGCGCGATACGGCGCTGCGTCGAACCAGTTCAGCACGTCGGTAGGATCGCTTGCGGGGTCATAACCTTGATCGCCCAATGCGCCCTTTGGATAAAGGTCCAGCATCAGCGCCCCAAAGGCCCGACGCCCGGATTGGTCCAGCCACGCCGTCAGATCATGCAGTGTTTGCCTTTGGTGATGAGCAAAGATCAACAGCTCATCCGCATCCACCATCAGGCACCAATGCCTATGGCCGTATCGCATCTGCAGCCAGGTCAGCCAGTCCAGCCCATAGCGCGACGCGCGATAGCTGGCATGAGTTTGCCAAAGCGAGATATCGGGCTGATCCAGCAGCAGCTCAGTCGAGCGATCGTCGCTGCCATTGTCGACGATCAGAAAATGATCAACACCCAGCTGCCGATAGTGTTGCAGAAACCAAGGAATCCGGGTGATTTCATTCCGCAGCGTGGTAAAGGCCAGGATGCTGCCGCGCCTGATCTTATGTGTCTGATCGTTCCGGCTGGTCAGTTGATGGCGGCTGCGCCAGGATCGCAGCAGCAGGCGGCGACGTTTCCAGCGCAGGCGATACGCGTCAGCCCATCCAATCCGGGGCAGGGTCTGCAGCGAAGCGCCGATCAACCCGGCCTCATTGGTCGTAGTGCCCGTTCTGATGCCAGCGCCAGGCATCGGCAATCATCGTCTCTAACGTTGATCTCTTGGGCTTCCAGTCCAGTTCAGCCTCGGCGCGGACCGAGCCTGAAACCAGTTTGGTGCAATCACCCTCGCGGCGGGCGCCAACGGTGTAAGGCACGGCTCGGTTGGTCACGGCTTTGGAATGCTCGATCACCTCAAGAACCGAAAAGCCCGAGCCGGTGCCCAGGTTGAAGACCTGACTGCCCTTGCCCTGTTCCAGCCAGTTCAGACCAAGCACATGGGCGTCGACCAGATCGCAGACATGCACATAATCGCGGATGCAGGTGCCATCGGGCGTATCATAATCTGTGCCGAACACTGTCAGCCCATCCCGCTTGCCGTCGATGGCATCCAACATAAGCGGGACCAGATGCGTCTCGGGCCGGTGGAACTCGCCCACCTCGCCTTCCGGGTCAGCGCCGGCCACATTGAAATAGCGGAAGATCACATGGCGCAGGCCATGGGCAGCCTCAAAATCGCGCAGGATATCTTCGATCGCGCGTTTTGAAGCGCCATAAGCGTTCAACGGGTGCTGCGACGTTGTTTCATCCAGAACCACATTGTCATGCTCGCCATAGGTGGCGCAGGTCGATGAAAACACAAAGTCCAGACATCCCGCTGCGACCGCAGCCTCGATCAAAGTCAGGGAGCCGGTCACGTTGTTGGACCAGTATTTCCCAGGTTCCGCCATCGCCTCGCCCACTTGGCTCAGCGCTGCGAAATGCATCACCGCCACAGGCTGGTGTTTGGCGAACACCTCGTCCAGACGGGCGCGGTCCAACAGGTCGCCCTGTTCGAACGGTCCGAATTTGACCGCATCCTGCCAGCCGGTGATCAGGTTGTCATAGGTGACGGGAACATACCCTGCCTGTGACAACGCCTTGCAGGCATGGGATCCGATATAGCCAGCGCCACCGGTGACAAGAACAGTTTTCATATGCGATCCATGGGGTCAGAGTTGGGCGTTCCTACGCCATCTTGGGTTAGGGGTCAGGGGGAAAAGAGGTCACTCCAGACCCATAGCCGCCATCATCTCTTCGATTTTTGGCACGTCCTCGGGGTTGTTGAGTTCCCAGAACTGACGGCCTTTGGCTTCGACTTCGACACATAGAACCTTGCGCCCATTTTCCATAAAGCGCAGCTGTTCCAGGCCTTCCAGCTGTTCCAGCGGGCCGATTGGCCAGCCGGGGTAGGCGGCCAGCGCATCCGGCCTGTAGGCATAAACACCGACGTGGTGGAACACCGGAGTTGGCGTATCGCCCGCGAATGTATCCGAGGTGAAGGGGACCACCTCTTTCGAGAAATACATCGCGCTGTTATCGCGGGCGAACACCGCCGTGGTACCGCCAACGCGCCCATGTTTGCGGTCATTCAAAAGGCTGTTCAGCGCATCACCGTCACAGCGCAGAACCGGGGTCGCCACACCCGCACCAGGTGCGGCGCGCAGGCCTGCGATCAGGTCTTCGACAAACCAATGCGGGGTCAGGGGGGCGTCGCCTTGCAGGTTGACGATGATGTCGTACCCGCCGCCCAGCACGGCATGCGCCTCGGCACAGCGTTCGGTGCCGTTCTGGCAGGTTTCCGAGGTCATCACGACCTCGGCCCCGAACCCTTCGGCGGCGTTGCGGATGCGGTCATCATCGGTGG
This sequence comes from Ruegeria sp. AH12, assembly GCF_056541465.1. Lineage (NCBI taxonomy): Bacteria > Pseudomonadati > Pseudomonadota > Alphaproteobacteria > Rhodobacterales > Roseobacteraceae > Ruegeria > Ruegeria sp. AH12. The sequence goes on from NZ_JBQFYL010000011.1 coordinate 79,000, forward strand.
CCACGACCACCTTATCCACGCCCGACACCGAACAGGCTGCCCGCCAGGATCGTTCAATTAGCGTCATCGCTTTGCCCGTCGCGCCGGTCAGTGGAACCAGAGGCTTGCCGGGATACCGGGTCGAGGCATAGCGGGCGGGGATGGCGATCAGAACAGACATCAGGCGTCTTTCAACTCAACACCCGGAGCGTAGGCGATGAAGAACGGGTTTGCATAGCCATCCTTGCCATAGGTCAGGGGTTCGTGGTTGTCGAACCGGACAACCTTGCCGCCCGCGCCGGCCAGAACGGCGTGACCGGCTGCGGTGTCCCACTCCATAGTGCGACCCACGCGCGGGTAGATATCGGCCTCACCCGTTGCGACCAGACAGAATTTCAAAGATGAGCCCGCGCTCTTGCTGTCCTGCACCTGATATTTGTTAATGTAGTCATCCGTGGCCTGATCGCGGTGGGATTTGGATGCCACCACCAGAAGCGCCGAATTGTCGGGGTCTGAGACCGAGATGGGCGTGACGTCACCAGCTTGAACTTTGTCCAATGTGCCTGTTTCTTCCACCGCCTGCCCGTCAGCTTGCGTATAGAACATGCGACCGCGCGCCGGAGCATAGACGACCCCGCGCGTGGGAATGCCATTTTCAACCAACGCGATATTGACGGTGAAATCTCCGCGCCGGTTGATGAACTCCTTGGTGCCGTCCAGCGGATCAACGATCAGGAATGTATCCCCCTTGGTCGAATGTGACGCGGCCTGTTCCTCGGTCACAAGCAGGATATCCGGGAAGGCTGCGCGCAACCCTTCGGAAATCAGGGCGTCGGCAGCTTCATCCGCTTCGGTTACCGGACTTGCATCTGATTTGACCTTCACGTCGAAATCATCCGCCTGGTAGATCTCCATGATCTTGTCGCCAGCTTCCAGGGCCAGACGCCGGATGACGGGGATAAGCGCATCGTAGGTCACAAAAATGCTCCGTTTACGTGGTTTGTTGATCCAAATCTCTGACGGACTTATGATGTGCCGGTTACCGAACGGCAAGGTATTCGTGCCAGTTTGAGGGCAACAAAACAGGAAAGACCCCTCGCGTGTTTTACTTCAAGCGCAGTCAATCGATGCTGGGCAGCGCCTTTACCATCGCAGAACTGGTGTTCCACGGTGTGGTACGCGACGTGCGCACACAACACTCAAATGCCGTGATCGCGATCTTGATCAATATCCTACAGATTCTTCTGATCGCTATGGTTTTTTATCTACTTATGTCCTTCATGGGCCCGCGCGTGGCTAAGATCAGGGGTGAATTCATCCTGTATCTGCTGTCGGGTGTGTTTCTTTTCATGATGCATACCCAGTCGATTGCAGCCATGTCCAAGTTAGGTGGAAAAAACAATCCAATGATGCAGCATTCTCCGATGAACGCTATGGTCATGTTGCTCGCCTCGGCATTTGGTGCGCTTTACAAGCAGATCATGTCGATTACCGTGATTTTATTCGTCTACAGCGTCGGAGTAGCGCCTCTTGAAATTCAGGACCCGGGCGGGGCCTTTGGGATGCTGATACTGGCGTGGTTCACCGGGTGTTCGATTGGTTTGGTGTTTATGGCGCTTAAGCCGTGGTTTCCTACAGTAGCAACAATGCTGAGCACGATCTATCGGCGGCTGAACATGGTGTTTTCAGGTAAGATGTTTCTGGGAAACGCGTTGGGTGGAACTGTTTTGATGATGTTTGCGTGGAACCCTTTGTTTCATCTTATCGATCAGTGCCGAGGGTTTGTGTTCCGCAACTATTATCCACGCAATTCCGACTGGGAGTATGCACTTTGGGTCGGGATCGCTCTGACAATGATTGGTTTGCTGGGCGATTTCTTTTCCCGCAAGCATATGTCCCAAAGCTGGGATGCCCGCCGCTAACGCGCCACGCGCAGGGTCAGGTTGATCCGCCCGCCTTTTGGCAACAGCCGGGATGATCCGGGCCTGATCCGATCAACGCCATGATAGGTTAGCCGGGCCGGGCCGCCCATGATCACCACATCGCCCGAGCTTAGCCAAACAGATTCCGTTTTGCCGCCGCGCGTTGTATTGCCAATGCGAAACAGGGCGTCATCCCCCAGTGAGATTGACAACACCGGCCAAGAAAAGTCCGCCTCATCCTTGTCCTGATGCACGCCCATTTTGGCACTGTCGCCATAGTAGTTGATCAGACAGCAATCGGGTTCACGTTCGGCGCTGACTAAATCATGCCAGATAGTCAGGATCGCCTCGGGTATTGCGGGCCATTTTTCACCTTTGGGGTGGTGATCCTGATAACGATAGCCTGATCTATCGGTAACCCAACCCAGCGCTCCGGCGGAGGTCATGCGCACCGACATCTCCTTGCCTGATGGCGTCACAGGCCTCACCAATGGCGCTGCTTTCAGAATCGGGCGCAGCGCTTCGATCAGCTGGGTCTGGGCTGTGCCGTCCAGATACCCTTTCCTGATATCGAACCCCCGCAAAAGCAGCCGTGCCATACCCGAATCCCCATTCCTTACCAAATCCTTGCCAAAAAAGGCCGCAGATTCCCGAAAACCTGCGATTCAGAGTGCTTGCAGGCCATTGGTCCGGACCTTATATACGCCGGGACGCGCGATGGTGTAGTGCTGTCGCGCACATCAGATCGGGGACAGGATGCCATAACGGGTCCGGCCCTCGGGACATCGCCTTAAATTGAAAGGGATCAAAATTATGGGAAAAGTAATCGGCATTGACCTTGGTACCACAAACTCGTGCGTTGCCATCATGGACGGCTCGCAGCCGAAGGTCATCGAAAACGCTGAAGGGGCGCGGACCACGCCCTCGATCGTCGCTTTTACGGAAGATGAGCGACTGGTCGGTCAGCCTGCAAAACGTCAGGCGGTCACCAACCCCGACAACACGATTTTCGGCGTCAAGCGTCTGATCGGTCGTCGTGTGGATGATGCAGAAGTCGAAAAAGACAAGAAAATGGTGCCCTATGCCATCGTTGATGGCGGCAATGGCGACGCATGGGTTGAAGCCCGCGGTGAAAAGTACTCCCCAAGTCAGATCTCGGCGTTCACTCTGGGCAAGATGAAGGAAACGGCTGAAAGCTATCTGGGTGAGGAAGTCACGCAGGCGGTTATCACCGTTCCGGCATACTTCAACGACGCCCAGCGACAGGCCACCAAAGACGCCGGTAAAATCGCCGGCCTGGAAGTGCTGCGGATCATCAACGAACCAACAGCGGCTGCTCTGGCCTATGGTCTGGACAAGGAAGAAACCCAAACCATCGCGGTTTATGACCTTGGTGGCGGTACCTTCGACGTGACCATTCTGGAAATCGACGACGGCCTGTTCGAGGTCAAATCGACCAATGGTGACACATTCCTGGGTGGTGAAGACTTTGACATGCGCATCGTCAACTATCTGGCGGATGAGTTCAAAAAAGAGCATGGCGTCGATCTGTCTGCCGACAAGATGGCCCTGCAGCGTCTGAAGGAAGCAGCTGAAAAAGCCAAGATCGAACTGTCCTCGACTTCGCAGACTGAAATCAACCAGCCGTTCATCTCGATGGGTTCGAACGGTCAGCCGTTGCACATGGTCATGAAGCTGACCCGTGCCAAGCTGGAATCGCTGGTTGCTGATCTGATCAAGAAGTCGATGAAGCCTTGCGCCGCCGCTCTGAAAGACGCGGGTCTGTCGGCTGCTGACGTCGACGAAGTCGTACTGGTCGGTGGTATGACCCGGATGCCGAAAGTGATCGAAGAGGTTACCAAATTTTTCGGCAAAGAGCCGCACAAAGGTGTGAACCCGGACGAAGTGGTTGCCATGGGCGCCGCCATTCAGGCCGGTGTTCTGCAGGGCGACGTCAAAGACGTGGTTCTGCTGGACGTGACCCCGCTGTCGCTGGGGATTGAGACACTGGGTGGCGTGTTCACCCGACTGATCGACCGCAACACGACCATTCCGACCAAAAAGTCTCAGGTCTTCTCGACCGCCGAAGACAACCAGAACGCCGTAACCATCCGCGTGTTCCAGGGTGAGCGCGAAATGGCTGCGGACAACAAGATCCTGGGTCAGTTCAACCTTGAAGACATCCCGCCGGCACCGCGCGGTATGCCTCAGATCGAGGTGACTTTTGACATCGACGCCAACGGCATTGTCTCGGTTTCGGCCAAGGACAAAGGCACCGGCAAAGAACAGAAGATCACCATCCAGGCCTCGGGCGGTCTGTCCGACGAGGACATCGAAAAGATGGTCAAGGACGCCGAAGAGAACGCGGAAGCCGACAAGGAACGCCGCGAGCTGGTCGACGCCAAGAACCAGGCCGAAAGCCTCATCCACTCGACCGAGAAGTCGATGGAAGAGCATGCCGATAAGGTCGACCCGACCACCATCGAAGCCATCGAGCTGGCGATTGCCGCGCTGAAGGACGAGCTGGAGACCGAGAATGCCGACAAGATCAAGTCGGGCATCCAGAACGTGACCGAAGCCGCCATGAAGCTGGGCGAAGCCATCTACAAGGCGCAAGCCGAAGAGGGCGAGGATGAGCCTGCGGCAGCTGACGAAGCGCCAGCCGACGATGACATTGTCGACGCCGAGTTCGAAGATTTGGACGACGACAAACGTAAGTAACGGGTAACCTGGCCAATTTGGGCCGGTCCGGTTGCCGGGCCGGCCCGATTACGTTGAGGCAGAAGGAAACACTGATGTCAAAACGCGACTATTACGATGTGCTCGGCGTGACCAAGGGCGCATCGGCGGACGAGATCAAAAAGGGTTTTCGCAAGAAAGCCAAAGAGCTGCATCCCGATCGCAACAAAGACAACCCGGATGCCGAGGCGCAGTTCAAAGAAGCGAACGAGGCCTATGACGTGCTGAAGGACGCGGACCGCAAGGCCGCGTATGACCGATTTGGCCATGCCGCCTTTGAAAACGGCATGGGCGGTGGCGGTCGACCTGGCGGTGGCTTTGGGCAGGGTGATTTCTCTAGTGCATTCTCGGATGTGTTTGACGACCTGTTCGGCGATTTCATGGGTGGCCAGCGCGGCGGCGGCGGTGGTCGTCGGGCCGCGCGCGGATCAGACCTGCGCTACAACCTACGCGTGACGCTGGAAGAGGCCTATGCAGGCCTGCAAAAAACCATCAATGTCCCTGCTGCTGTGGCTTGTTCGTCTTGTGATGGAACCGGGGCCGAGGGCGGCGCCGAGCCGGTAACCTGCCCAACCTGTTCCGGCATGGGCAAAGTACGCGCGCAACAAGGGTTCTTTACCGTTGAACGCACATGCCCCACCTGTTCCGGTCTGGGTCAGATTATCAAAAACCCCTGTAAGGTTTGCAGCGGCTCTGGCCGGGTGGAAAAAGAACGCGCCCTGTCGGTGAACATTCCCGCAGGTGTTGAAACGGGCACACGCATTCGCCTGGCGGGCGAAGGTGAGGCAGGAATGCGCGGTGGCCCTCCGGGCGATCTCTATATCTTTGTCGAGGTCTCCGAGCATAAGCTGTTCGAGCGGGACAGCGTAAACCTTTATTGTCGTGTGCCGGTCAGCATGGCCAAGGCCGCGCTGGGTGGGTCGATCGAAGTGCCTACGATTGACGGTGGCCGCGGACGCGTGCAGATTCCGGCGGGCAGCCAGTCTGGTCGCCAGATGCGCCTGCGCGGTAAGGGCATGCCAGCCCTGCGTGGCGGTGGTGTTGGAGACATGTTCATCGAACTGGCTGTGGAAACGCCGGTCAATCTAACCAGCCGCCAGAAAGAGCTGCTGCGAGAATTCGATGATCTGGGTGAAGATAACCATCCGGAATCAAAAAGTTTTTTCTCGTCTGTCAAGTCTTTCTGGGATGGGATGAAAAGCTAGAGCAAGAAACAGGCCGCTCCAAAATGGGGCGGCCTTTTGCATTGGGGGCTCTGCCCCCGCCGCCCTTCGGGCGTCTCCCCCGGGATATTTAGAGCCAGATGAAGTTTGGATCTCCTGCTTCATCTGGCTCTAAATATCCCGGAGCGCGAGGCAGAGCCTCGCACGGATTCAACGTCAATTGGTCTTATTTCCTTGTCGGATGTGGCCATATGACCCGCGTATTGGTGCTTGATTTCTGGGGCCTGTCCTGAGATTGTCTCAATCAACCGTTGGGGTGCCCTGAATTCAGGGCTGAGAGGCGCGTGCGTCAACCCATCGAACCTGATCCGGGCAATACCGGCGGAGGGAACGGTCTAACACAAACAGACGTTTTCCATGCCGCGTTGCCTAAGTAAGCGGAGCAACGACGTGGTGCCAATTGCCTTGACCATTGCGGGATCTGACAGCGGCGGCGGGGCGGGCATTCAGGCCGATCTCAAGGCCATGTCAGCTTTAGGTGTCTTCGGGGCCAGCGTGATCACCGCTGTTACGGCGCAAAACACGCAGGCTGTGACGGCTGTGCATGGTATTCCGCTGGATGTGATTGCCGCTCAGATCGACGCTGTTCTGTATGACTTGGATGTGCGGGCCATCAAGATTGGGATGTTGGCCACGCCTGAGATCATCCAGACGGTGGCGGACGGGATTTCAAGATATGGCGGACCTGTCGTACTCGACCCGGTTATGGTGGCAAAATCCGGTGACGCTTTGTTGGCGCAAGAGGCGGTTCAAACCTTGCGCGAGGTCTTGCTGCCGTGCGCGACGGTCCTGACCCCGAACCTGCCCGAGGCGGCTTGTCTGCTGGGGCAGTGTGGCGCGGCTTCACCCGCAGAGATGATCACTCAAGGTAAAGCGCTGTGCGCGTTGGGCGCAGGGGCGGTCTTGATGAAGGGTGGGCATGGCGCGGGTGCTATTTGTCATGATCTTCTGGTCGATGAAACGGGCGTGATCGCCGAGTTTCAGGCCCCGCGGCAGAACACAACAAACACGCATGGAACCGGCTGCACGCTGTCGTCCTCGATTGCTACCGGTTTGGCCAAAGGACTGTCCCTGATCGATGCGGTAGGTGAAGCGCATAGTTATCTGCAAGGCGCCATTGCACAGGCAGATACACTCGATGTCGGTGCGGGCCACGGCCCAGTGCATCACTTCTACCGGATGTGGTCTGCGTGACGATCTGGTCCGTCATAGGGGCCGGTGTGGCGGGGCTGGCCGTCGCCAGCGAGCTGACCGCGCGCGGGGCGAAGGTACAGTTGTTCGATCTCAAAGGCCCGCCTGGCCCGCATGGGTGTTCCTGGTGGGCAGGTGGCATGTTGGCGCCTTGGTGTGAATATGAAAATGCCGAAGAACCGGTTTTGCGACTGGGCCAAGAAGCCATCGCGTGGTGGGCGGATCGTACCTGCGTGAGCCGGTGCGGCACACTGGTTGTTGCCAACGCTCGGGATGTGCCTGACTTGCGGCGTTTCGCGCGCAGGACCGAAGCGTTTTGCGAGGCAGATAGGGAAAGAATCGCCGAATTAGAGCCTGATCTGCATGGATTCAGCAAAGGGTTGTACTTCGGACAAGAGGCGCACCTTGATCCAAGGCAAGCGCTGAGTGATCTGTACCATGGCTTGAAAGACCAAGGTGTGGTGTTTCATCACAAGCTCGCACCCGCGCAGTTGGAGAATGCGATCGACTGCAGGGGGCTTCAAGCGCGGGATGCTTTGCCTGATTTGCGGGGCGTAAAGGGCGAGATGCTGGTTGTGCGTTGCCCTGATGTGACGCTGAACCGTCCTGTGCGCCTGCTGCATCCGCGGATGCCGCTTTATATCGTGCCGCGTGGTGAGGGCATTTACATGCTGGGCGCGACCATGATCGAAAGCGAAGACAGCAGCCGGATCACCGCGCGCTCAATGCTGGAACTGCTCAGCGCGGCCTACGCTCTGAACCCGGCCTTTGGTGAGGCTGAGGTGCTGGAAATCGGCGTCGATCTGCGTCCTGCCTTTCCCGACAACCTGCCGCGTATCCGGCGCTTGGGCCGGACGATCTATGCGAATGGCCTTTACCGCCATGGCTACCTGTTGGCCCCAGCCTTGGCACAAGGCGTGGCCGATCTGGCGCTAGAGAACAAACATTCGGAGATGGTCGATGAAGATCGTGCTTAATGGCGACCCCAAGGACGTAAAGGCCGCCACACTGGCGGAGTTGCTAGAGGAATGCGACTTCTCGGGCCGTGTCGCAACGGCGGTGAACGAGGAATTCGTGCCCTCCAGTCTGCGCATTGCCCATGCTCTATCCGAAGGTGACCGGGTCGAAATCCTGTCGCCGATGCAAGGAGGGTGAGGATGAAAAGCTTTTATGACGTCGCTCTGCCCAACCCGCTGATGCTGGGCACCGCGCAATATCCCAGCCCTGCTATCCTCGAACAGGCGTTCCGCGACAGCGGCGCGGGCGTGGCCACAGTTTCTCTGCGGCGGGAATCGGGGGCCGGGCAGACCTTTTGGCAGATGATCCGCGATCTGGGCGTGCTGGTGCTGCCCAACACGGCCGGCTGTCATACGGTGAAAGAGGCGGTGACCACCGCGCATATGGCCCGCGAAGTGTTCGAGACCAAGTGGATCAAGTTGGAGCTGATCGGTCATACCGACAGTCTGCAACCGGACGTCTTCCAACTGGTCGAGGCCGCGCGCATCTTGACCGAGGACGGGTTCGAGGTCTTCCCGTATACCACCGACGACCTGATCGTGGGCGAGCGGCTGCTTGAGGCCGGGTGCAAGGTTCTGATGCCCTGGGGTGCGCCCATCGGCTCGGGCCGGGGGCTGAACAATGGATACGCCCTGCGCGCGATGCGGGCCGAGTTCCCGGATGTGCCGCTGGTGATTGATGCCGGGATCGGCCTGCCCAGCCATGCGGCCCATGCGATGGAGCTGGGATATGATGCCGTTTTGCTGAACACAGCCGTCGCGCGCGCCGGCGATCCGGTCTTGATGGCAAAGGCGATGATGCGCGCGGTTGAGGCCGGGCAGCTGGCCCATCAGGCCGACCCGATTGAGGCGCGGGACATGGCCGAACCCTCAACCCCTGTCGTCGGAAAGGCGTTCCTGTCATGAGTTTGGACCGTTTCTACCCGATCTTTGACCACTCTGACTGGCTGCGACGGATGTTGCCGTTGGGAGTGAAGCTGGTGCAGCTGCGCATGAAGGATCAGCCGGACGATGTTGTCCGGGCCGAGATCGCGACCTCTCGCGATCTATGCAATCAGCATGGCGCGGTTCTGGTGGTGAACGACTATTGGCAGGCTGCGATAGATGCGCGCTGCGACTGGATTCATCTGGGGCAGGAAGATCTGGATGACGCCGACCTCAAAGCGATCCGAAAAGCGGGTCTAAAGCTGGGCGTTTCCACCCATGACGATGACGAGCTAGAGCGCGTTCTGGCCATGGACCCCGACTATGTCGCGCTGGGGCCGGTCTATCCGACGATCCTGAAAAAGATGAAGTGGGAGCAGCAGGGCCTGCCGCGAGTCACCGAGTGGAAAACCCGTGTGGGCGATATCCCTCTGGTCGGGATTGGCGGTATGAGCGTCGAACGCGCGCCCGGCGTGCTTGAGGCGGGTGCCGACATTGTCTCGGCCGTTACGGACATCACCCTGAACGCCGACCCCGAGGCGCGGGTCCGCCAGTGGATCGAGGTCACCAGATGAGCCGCTACGCTCGCCAGATGATCCTGCCTGAGGTGGGGGGTGAAGGGCAGGCGCGCCTATCCAAGGCGCGTGTTCTGGTTGTCGGGGCGGGCGGATTGGCCGCTCCGGTCCTGCCTTTGCTGGCCGGGGCAGGCGTTGGGCATCTGACGATCCTCGATGCGGATGACGTGGCCCTGTCGAACCTGCATCGCCAGACGCTGTTTACCGAAGCGGATTGCGGACGCCCAAAGGCCGAAGTTGCAGCCGATCGTTGTCGTGACTTGAATTCTGATATCGACGTCGTTGCACATAAACAGGCTCTAACAAACAAGAATGCGGCTGGTTTTGTCTCACGGGCCAATCTGATCCTCGACTGTGCGGACAGCTATGCCGCCAGCTACACCTTGTCGGATATCTGCCTGACCTTGGGCAAGCCTTTGCTCAGCGCCTCAGTGCTGGGCTTGTCCGGCTATGTGGGTGCGTTCTGCGGTGGTGCGCCGTCACTGCGGGCCGTGTTTCCCGAAGCCCCGACCAGCGGGGCGAGCTGCGCCACGGCAGGTGTGCTGGGGCCGGTCGTGGGGATGATTGGAGCGATGCAGGCGCAGATGGCGTTGACTTTGATCCTGGGCCTCGACCCATCGCCCCTTGGCCAGATGGTGCAGGTGGATGCCCAGACCTTCCGAAGCTCCAGCTTCCGCTTTGACGCAGCGCCTGAGCCTGAGCAGTCCTTCGCCTTCGTTGCCGCCTCGCAGCTGTCTTCAGGCGATGTGATTGTTGAGCTTCGGGACGAGGACGAAGCCCCTCAACCCATCCACCCCCTGGCGCGGCGCCTGAGTGTGGATCAACTGAAATCAGAGCCTAACAAAGCAAAAAGACTGGCTTTGTGCTGTGCAACTGGTCTGCGGGCCTGGCGCGCAGCTGAACAGATTGAACCGGATTGGCCGGGCGAGATTGTCCTCGTTGCGGCCTCAACCTCGTGAGTGAAAAGGAAACGCGAGACATGAAGAAACTGATCGCTGCTATTGCCCTGCTGGCCGCTGCGCCAGCCTGGGCCGAAGACAAGATGACCGTTCTGCTGGATTGGTTCATCAACCCCGATCATGGGCCCATCATCGTGGCGCAGGAAAACGGCTATTTCGCCGAGCAGGGCCTTGAGGTCGAGATCGTTCCCCCCGCCGATCCTTCCGCCCCGCCGCGTCTGGTGGCCGCAGGTCAAGCCGAACTTGCTGTATCTTATCAGCCGCAGCTGCATCTGCAGATCCATGAAGGCCTGCCGCTGAAGCGTGTTGGTACGCTGGTCGCGACCCCCCTGAACTGCCTGCTGGTTCTGGAGGACGGCCCGATCAAGTCGCCTGCCGACCTGAAGGGCAAGAAAATCGGCTTCTCGGTTGCGGGCGTGGAAGAAGCGGTCTTAACCACCGTGCTAGGAAAATACGGCGTAGCTCTGGACGATGTTGAGTTGATCAACGTGAACTTCTCGCTGTCTCCGTCGCTGATGACAGGTCAGGTGGATGCGGTGATCGGCGCCTATCGCAACTTCGAGCTGAACCAGATGGATATCGAAGGTGTCCCCGGCACCTGCTTCTATATCGAGGAAGAGGGCGTGCCGTCCTATGACGAGTTGATCTACGTCGCTAACCCCGAGACGATGGACAAGGACAAGATCGCGCGTTTCCTGGCAGCAACCGAAAAAGCGACACAGTATATCGTGAACAACCCCGAAAAAAGCTGGGAAATTTTTGCTTCCACTTCGCCAGAGTTGCAGGATGAGCTGAACGCGCGCGCTTGGGTTGACACGCTGCCCCGCTTTGCTTTGCGCCCTGCCGGTTTTGACGCGGGTCGGTATGCACGGTTCGAACAGTTCCTGAAAGACAGCGGCATGATCGACAGCATCAACCCGGTCAGCGACATCACAATTGATGTGACCGCGCAATGAGCGACTATGGCAACGCCTTCACGCTGATGCGTGATGCGGCGCAGGGGCCGTGGCGGGAGTATACCCGCCATGCCTTTGTCGAGGGCCTGAAGGACGGAACGCTGCCGCGAAACGCGTTTCTTCATTATCTGCGACAGGATTATGTGTTCCTCACCCATTTCTCGCGTGCTTGGGCGCTGGCCGTGGTCAAGGCACAGACGCATGAGGAAATGCAGGTAGCCGCCGCAACGGTAAACGGGCTGATGCATGAAGAGATGATGCTGCATGTTGGCGTCTGCGAAGCTGAGGGCATTTCTCGTGAGGAATTGATGGCGACGCCTGAGCGGCCTGAAAACCTCGCCTATACGCGCTTTGTGCTCGAATCCGGTTATTCGGGTGACTATCTGAACCTGCTGGCTGCTCTGCTGCCATGCGTCATCGGCTATGCCGAGATCGGTGCGCGTTTGGCGCAAGAGGCAACATCCGAGACCTATCGCCGCTGGATCGATACCTATGCGGGTGATCAGTACCAAAGCTATTGCCATGACATCGGCGCGCTGATGGATGGCGCTTTGGTTCGACGGCTTGGCCCGGACTATGCAACTCTGCCGGTCTGGGCTGACCTCTGCAAGACCTTTGAGATGGCGACGCAGCTTGAAGTCAAGTTCTGGCAAATGGGCCTGACACCATGACGCCAACGCCCGATCTGACCATCAGCGGCACGGCCTCCATCGACGGTGTGCCTTTGTTCGCGCCGTTGACCCTGACCCTTGGGGCCGGGGCGTGGACGTGCCTGTTGGGCGGATCGGGCGTGGGCAAAACCACCGTTCTGCGGCTGATCGCTGGGCTGGAAACCGGGGCAGTCTTCACTGGCCAGATCACCGCAAGCGATGGGCAGCCGGTGCCGGATCGCGTCGCCTATATGGCGCAGGACGATCTGCTGCTGCCTTGGGCAAGCGTGGCGCAGAATGTCTCGCTGGGTGCTCGACTACGGGGTGAAAAACCTGATCTGGACCGCCGCGACCGTCTGATTGAACGGATGCGCTTGCAGGATCACATGACCAAGAAACCGACCGAACTATCGGGCGGCCAACGCCAGCGCGTGGCTTTGGCCCGCACGTTGATGGAAGATCGCCCCATTGTCCTGCTGGATGAGCCGTTTTCAGCCCTCGATGCCCGAACCCGTGCGGATATGCAGGATCTGGCGGCTGAGGTGTTGCAAGGGCGGACCGTTCTGCTGGTTACCCATGATCCGGCTGAGGCCGCGCGCTTGGGTCAAACCATAACGGTCATGACGCAGGATGGTCTGACGCCCTGCGTTCCACCCAAGGCACCGGCGCCGCGCCATGTGGACGACCTTGAGACGCTGGAGACTCAGGGTGCATTGCTCAAGCTGCTGAGAGAGGCATCATGAAATACCTCTCTGCCCTCGCCGCGACGGTGTTTGCCGTGGCCATCTGGCAGGCCATCGTCTCGGTCACCGGCTTGCCGAAATTCATACTGCCCGGACCTGCCGTGGTGGCCGAGACCTGGTGGCAGAACCGCTGGCTGATTGCGGAACACACCTGGATCACCGCTATCGAGGTGCTGATTGGTCTGGCTTTCGGAACGCTTCTGGGCGTGGTCACGGCGCTGCAACTGGCAAATTCGCGTGCCGCGCGTGTGTTGGTGCAGCCGCTGTTGGTGTTCACTCAGGCGCTCCCGGTCTTTGCGCTGGCACCGCTTCTGACGCTCTGGCTGGGCTATGGTCTCTGGTCCAAGGTCGCGATGGCGGTGCTGATCATTTACTTCCCAATCACCTCATCCTTCTTTGACGGTCTGATGAGGACCCCGCCCGGATATCTCGATCTTGCGCGTACAATGCAGGCCAGCAAACGCGCGGTCCTTTGTCACATCCGTATCCCTGCGGCCTTGCCATCCTTGGCGTCGGGGATGCGATTGGCGGCAGTCTATGCGCCGATTGGGGCGGTGATCGGTGAATGGGTCGGCTCGTCTCAAGGGCTGGGTTATCTGATGCTGCTGGCCAATGGCCGCGCGAAGACAGACCTGATGTTTGCCGCAATGCTGACGCTGGGCGTGTTTTCGATTGCTCTGCACATGGTTGTCCGCCGCGCCACGGCGCGTATGGCGGGTGAGATGCGTTAACCATTCAGAAACCGATTCTGCGCCAAGGTGAGGCCCATGACACAGGACGCCTTTGCCGAAGCCCCCATGCTATTCGATACGGACGAAGCGCCGGCGCAGCCGCTGCCGACGGGTCGGTTACCCTCCTACATCAAAGACCATCGCAAGCGGCTGCGCGAACGGTTCATGGCGGGCGGCTCGGCCGCGATGCCGGATTATGAGCTGTTGGAGCTGGCCCTGTTCCGATCCATCCCGCGGCAGGACGTGAAACCGCTGGCCCGCGCGCTGATGGATACGTTTGGGGATTTCAACCGCGTTCTGACAGCGCCCGAGGAGCGGCTGCGGCAGATCAAGGGTGTAGGGGATACAGTGATAACTGACCTGAAAATCCTTGAAGCTTGCGCCCATCGAATGGCCCGGGCACGGGTGATGCAGCGGCATGTGATCTCGGGTTGGGATGCGCTGCTGGACTATTGTCACACTACCATGGCTCATCGAGAAACCGAGCAGTTCCGTGTATTCTATCTGGATCGCAAGAACGTGCTGATCGCAGATGAAGAACAGGCCAAGGGCACCGTTGATCACGTGCCGGTCTATCCGCGAGAGGTGGCGAAACGTGCGCTGGAGCTGAACGCCTCGGCCCTGATCCTGGTGCACAACCACCCGTCAGGCGACCCGACACCGTCGAAATCCGATATCGATATGACCAACCGCATTCAAGATGCCTGCACCGCGTTGGGCCTGACCCTGCATGATCATCTGATCATTGGTAAATCGACCGAGCTGAGTTTTCGGTCCGAAGGATACCTCTAGCGGGTCATTCGACCCAGATTTCAACGCGGCGGTTGACTTTGCGGCCCCATTCGGTGTCGTCGCAGGCCATGGGCATCGCCTCACCGAACCCGTCGACCGCGATCTCGATGCTGTCGGGTATCTCGGTCTCAACAGCCCCGAGAACCGAGTTCCGGACGGTTTGCGCACGGCGCAGGGCGATGCGGGCATTGGTGCTGGCAGGCCCATCCCCGTCACTGAATCCGACAAACAGTAGTTTTCGGGCGTTCAGAGTTCCGGTCTCAAGCGCCTGAGCAAGGTATTGGATATTCGACCGCGATTGTGCGTCGGGCCGCGATGATCCGGGCTCGAATCGAACTGACAGCGACAAACGCGCCATCGGACGCAAGGTTTCGACCATGCGTTGAACCTCTTCCAACCCAACCTCTGCCCCGCCGGATACAATGGCGTTGGACAGGCGGTCGCCCTGTAGACCAATCCGCGTTCTTTCCGGTGTCTGATCAACAAACCCTGCCTGACGAATGGCCAATTGGGCATCAGCGCCCAAGCTATAGGCCAGCAATTGACGCGCAATTCGTGGCAGGCGCCGTTCCGGCAGGTAGAGGAACATCGGTAGCGTCAGCGGATAGTCTTCGGTCTTGATGGCGTCACGTGATGCGGCGAGCGCATGCCCGCACCCGCCAGTCAAGGGCAGGGCCCGTGTATTGTCGGCCGAGGCATGACTAGCAATCCCGATGGCAAACGCGTCTCGCGCGACCGCCTGTACCAGATCGCCATTGCGCCCGTGGCGTATCGCATCCGAGGACAGGGTCACTCCTGCCGGGGCCAACAGTTGATCTTCTACTGCTTGGGCCAAACCCGACCCCGCATCCGGCATATGCAGCGCGATAGGCGCATCAGGTCCACCCAGATCCGCCCAGTTCGCGACTTCACCAGACAAAACACGTGCCAGATCGGCAGGTGAAATCTGACTGGTAATGTTGTCCTGGGCAACAACCGGCACCATGGCGTCCAACGCAATCACCCGTGACCGGCGAGGGCGAGTCAGATCGCCCAACCCGGCCTCTGCCGCCGCGGCCTGTTCAGCCTCACGGATTTCACGCAGGGCCATCACGATGTCAGCATCATTTGCGATCAGGTCGGCAAATCCCCGATCCGTGTTTCCAACGCGAAAGAACAATCGCGCAAGCGGCGCTGTTCGCCCGCTTTGAAACAGTTCATAGGCAAAGCTGCGTTCGTCCACCCGTTTCGGCGTTGCGGTAAACCCCTCCTGCCGCGCGAAACCGATGATCAGGGCGGGCAAAACGGTTTCGGCCATGACCGACGAGCCCGAAAACCAGACCTCGGCCACGAAATCCGTCAGGTTGGGACAGGCCGGGCCATCACATCTAACGCCCGAGCCGTCGACTGTCAGCTCTCCGAATTGTGTGTCGACGCGGTAGAATTCGCCATCAAAACCCAGCAGGTCACCCGTGATCTCGACCTTGCCATCATGCGAAGTGAGGGTGATGTCCTGCGCCACAACACTTGTTCCAAGTGTTGCTGAGATCAGCGCGGCCACGGCCACACGGAAAAATGTCATCAGAGAGTCGAGCCTGTCTGCGGGTTACTTTGCCGCGATTGTCAGGTCTTGGAGCAGATTATTCAACACCAGAAACTCGCCCAATTGCGAGCAATCCGGTACAGACACGCTCAGATCACGTGACCGCAGGCCTGTGTTGGCCCGCAGCTCAATGGACTGAACGTTCAATGTGTGACCGCAATTGTTTTCGGTCACTTCCGCTTCGACTGTCAGGTCGATGGTTCCAGATTGCGGGGACTGGCCCGCCGGGAACGAATATACTTCGATATTTTGGGCGTCTGTCAGTCCTGAATGGCCCAAGCTGACAACACTGCCAGCGCCTGCTGTGGCGCTGTTTGACCAGACGTGACCCTCACCACCATAGCTGGCTCCGAATTCCAGTGCGTGAATTTGCAACGCTTTGTCGCCTTTCCACTGCAGCGCCACGCGATCATATTCCTTTAGGTCGGGCACATGGGTGGTGGCGACGGTCCCGGTTTGATCCGGGAATGAGATCAGAAAGATCGCATATTCTGACAGCGCCGGGATGGTTACTTTCAGCGTGCCGTTCTGATCGGTGACCTGCGTCAGGGTTAGGCCGCTGTGGTGAATGCTGATCCGTTCATTGCCGCGGCAAGGGGATTTGATGGTCAGGCGGGCCTGCGCGCCGGGTACGGCAACAGCGCGGGCGCTTAGGTTACAGGATTTCTGCGCGGGCTTCTGTCGGGGTTCGACACGGGTGGTTTTGGGCGCAACAACAGCGTCGTCAGCGCCAGATGCGGTTGCCGAGGCTGAGGTCAGCACGATGCTATCCAACCCTGCCAGAACCGACGTTTGATTTGTTTGCGTAGCCGCAACAATTTGGCTCTGCGCATCGCTTGGCTGCGCAGCTGTTCCATATTGCATCAAGTAACCAATGCCTAGGGCACAGGCGATTGTGCCGCACATGGTCACGTAGTTTCTTACAACAAACAAGACACCCTCCCCAGTTGAAGGAGCGAGTCGCACACTGATCCTGAATCGAGGCTTATTTGTGTCCTCGAAACGGACTCATTGTGATCAGGGCGTCGATGACGTTAGGTTAACCTGCCGTGGCAATGTTTGAACTTCTTGCCCGATCCGCAGGGGCAAGGGTCGTTTCGCGACGGGTTCCCCCAGGTCGACGGATCGGTTTCGTCAAAGCCCGGCAACGCGTCACCTGACGCGGCAGCTTCGGCTTTGGCCTCGGCCCGATCGGTTGCCTGATCCACCGCAGCTTGCGTCTCAGCCTGCTGTGCCGCCATCTGCGCCAGCATCTCTTTCTGCTCTTCTTCGGTCAGCGGACGAACGCGTGAAAGCTGCTGTGTCACGGTTTCGCGCAGGGAATCCAGCATGCCTTCGAACAGTTGGAAGCTTTCGGTTTTGTATTCATTCAGCGGATCGCGCTGGGCGTAGCCCCGGAATCCAACGACCGAGCGCAGATGTTCCAGCGTCAGCAGATGCTCGCGCCACTTGCTGTCGATGGTTTGCAGTAGCACCTGCTTTTCGATGTTGCGCATGTTTTCGGGGCCAAAGGCGACGGCCTTCTGCGCCATCATTTCGTCGGCGGATTTAATCAGGCGTTCACGCACCTGTTCATCATCCACGCCTTCCTCGGCGGCCCAGGCCTGAACCGGCGCGTCGATGGTCAGCTTGTCTTTGATGGCCTCATGCAGACCCTCGGTATCCCACTGATCCGCATAGGATTTCGGCGGCATGTATTCGTCGATCAGATCGTCGATCACCTGCTCGCGCATATCCGAGACGATCTCGGACAGGTCGTCTGCCGACATGATCTCGCGCCGTTGGCTAAAGACCACTTTCCGCTGATCGTTCATCACGTCGTCGAATTTCAGAACGTTTTTGCGCATGTCAAAGTTACGGCCTTCGACTTTGGATTGCGCGCGTTCCAGAGATTTGTTGACCCAGGGGTGAATGATGGCTTCGCCTTCTTTCATGCCCAGTGTGGTCAGCACTTTGTCCAGCCGTTCCGAGCCGAAGATGCGCATCAGATCGTCTTCGAGGCTCAGGTAGAACACGGTGCGGCCCGGATCACCCTGACGGCCCGAACGACCACGCAGCTGGTTGTCAATCCGACGGCTTTCGTGGCGCTCGGACGCCATGACATACAGACCGCCCGCATCCAGAACCTTTTGTTTTTCTTCTGCGTGCTTGGCCTCTTCTGCCGTACGCAATTCGGCCGGGTCGGCTTCGGGGTTCTCGGCCAGTGCCTGCAGAACCTTCATTTCCACATTGCCGCCCAGCTGAATGTCGGTGCCGCGACCGGCCATGTTGGTCGCGATGGTCACTGCCCCATAGCGGCCCGCATCGGCCACGATCTGAGCTTCTTGTTCATGCTGGCGAGCGTTCAGAACGTTGTGCTCGATCTTTTCCTTGCCCAGCATTTGGCTTAGCACTTCGGATTTCTCAATCGAGGTGGTGCCAATCAGAACCGGCTGGCCTTTTTCACTGGCCTCTTTCGCTTCTTTGATGATCGCGCCGTATTTCTCCATCGCTGTACGATAGACCTGATCATCTTCGTCCAGTCGCGCAATTGGCTTGTTGGTCGGCACTTCGACGACACCAAGGCCATAGATTTCGGCGAACTCTTCGGCTTCGGTCAGCGCTGTACCGGTCATGCCGCCCAGTTTACCATAGAGGCGAAAGTAATTCTGGAACGTGACACTGGCCAAAGTCACGTTCTCGGGCTGGATCGGTGCGCCTTCCTTGGCTTCGATGGCTTGGTGCAAGCCTTCTGACAGGCGGCGGCCTGGCATCATCCGGCCGGTGAATTCGTCGATCAGAACCACATTGCCATCGCGGACGATGTAATCCTTGTCGCGCTGGAACAGCTTATGTGCCCGCAGGCCCTGGTTCACATGGTGCACCACCGTAGTGCTTTCGGGATCGTATAGGGAATGTCCTTCGGGGATCAGGCCTGCCTCGATCAGTTGCTGTTCCAGGAATTCATTGCCTTCATCGGTAAAGGTCACGTTGCGGGACTTTTCGTCCAGCGTGAAATGCTCATCGCTCAGCGACGGGATCAGGGCGTCAATCGCAGTATAGAGGTCTGAGCGATCCTGCGACGGCCCCGAGATGATCAGTGGTGTCCGCGCCTCATCAATCAGGATCGAATCGACCTCATCCACAATCGCGAAATTGTGGTGCTTTTGATAAATCTCGGCCAGATCAGCCTTCATGTTATCGCGCAGGTAGTCGAACCCAAGTTCGTTATTGGTGGCGTAGGTCACATCGCAGGCATAGGCGGCTTTTTTGTCTGGATCGGGCTGGCCCGACCAGATCACACCGGTTGTCATACCAAGGGCCGCAAACACCTTGCCCATCCATTCCGCATCGCGCTTGGCCAGGTATTCGTTCACGGTAACGACATGCACGCCCTTGCCCGTCAACGCGTTCAGATAGGCGGGGAAGGTGGCAACAAGCGTCTTACCCTCACCCGTTTTCATTTCCGAGATATTGCCCTGATGCAGAAAGGCGCCGCCCATCAACTGCACGTCAAAGGCACGCAGACCCAGCGCGCGCCGCGCCCCTTCACGGACATTGGCAAAAGCTTCGGGCAGCAGCGCATCCAAGCTTTCGCCCCCCAGCGCGCGTTTTCTTAGTTCCTCAGTCTTTTCCTTCAGACCATCGTCAGAGAGTTGTTCGAACTCGGGCTCCAGCGCATTGATCTTTTCGACCAGCGGGCGGGTCGCCTTGATCTTGCGGTCGTTCGGCGTTCCGAAGACCTTTTTGGCGAGCGTTCCGAATCCCAGCATGTTCACTCCAGCGGATCTGTTCTTGTCTTGGTTGCGACAGGCTTGCCCACCTTGCGCGCAACCCATAGATACGGGGGGTGAAAGGCGGCCCTGTCCAAGGCTTCAAAGCGATGTAAGCGGCAGGTTCTGAAGTGTCAACGCTGCGCCCTGTCGCGGCAAAGAAATAGGATGATTCCATGCCCAAAGGCCTCACTTTTCTGCCATCGCTGGCTCTGGCTGCCGTGATGGCGCTGCCGCTGGCCGCCGAAACCAAGTCTGACGCCAGCACCGTATTGGCGCGCGTCAACGGCGATGAGATCACATTGGGTCACATCATCGCCACCGTCGCAGCGCTGCCGCCGCAATACACGCAGATCGAAGATGATGTTCTGTATGATTTCGTGCTCGAGCAACTGATTCAGCAGCAACTGTTAGGTCAGCAGCAGCAAGAGCTGACCTCGCAGAATGCGCTGACTCTGGACAACGAAAAACGGTCCTTGCTGGCGGTGCAGACCGTGGGTGCCCTGACTGAAGCGGTTGTAACGGATGAAGCCATTCAGGCCGCCTATGACGCGCAATATGCCGAGTTCGAAGGTGAAGACGAGTTCGATGCCAGCCACATCCTGGTTGAAAGCGAAGACGAAGCCAAAGTGATCAAAGCACAGCTGGATGATGGCGCGGATTTTGCCGAGATGGCGCGCGAACATTCCACCGGGCCGTCCGGTCCCAATGGCGGATCGCTGGGCTGGTTCGGCAAGGGTCAGATGGTGCCAGAATTCGAAAACGCTGTCATTGGTCTGGAAAAGGGTCAGATCTCGGACCCGGTTCAAACCCAGTTCGGGTGGCATCTTGTGATCCTGAATGACAAACGCAAATCCGAGGCCCCTGCGTTGGAGGCCGTTCGGGATGAGCTTGCTCAGACCCTTCAGCAGGACGCTATTCAGGCGCGTATCGATGAACTGACCCAGCAGGCGCAAATCGAACGCTCGCCGTTGGAAGGGGCGGGCCCCGAGATCATCCGCCAGCTGGACCTGATTCAGGAGTAATCTGCGTGGCCACGATCACCAAGGTTTCGCCACTGGCCCCCGCCGGTTTCCCTGACTTGCCCGCAATCGACGGTGTGCGGTTCGCCACTGTCGAGGCCGGGGTGCGGTATCAGGGTCGGACGGACGTCATGCTGGCTGTTCTGGACCCCGGCACCTCGGTCGCCGGGGTTTTCACCCGATCTGCTACACGTGCGGCGCCTGTACTGGATTGTCAGGACAAGATCGGCGGGTCAAGTGACGGCCCGGCGGCGATCTTGGTGAATTCGGGCAACGCCAATGCCTTCACTGGTCACTATGGCCAAACCTCGGTGGTCGAGGTCACGCAGGCCGTGTCCAAAGCGACCGGAGTACCGGTTGAGCGAGTCTTTACCTCCTCCACCGGCGTGATTGGTGAGCCGCTGCCACATGACAAAATCGTTGCGCAGCTTGAGGCGTTGAAATCAGGTCTTAGCCGCCATGCGATCGAAGACGCAGCGCGCGCCATCATGACCACCGATACCTTCCCGAAAGGGGCGCGTGCGCAGGTCGAGATTGATGGCAAAACAGTCTCTATTGCGGGGATTGCGAAGGGATCGGGAATGATCGCGCCGGATATGGCGACGATGCTGGTTTATGTCTTCACCGATGCGCAGGTGGACCAATCCGCGCTGCAAGCGATGCTGGGCGCGCAAACGGACCGGACGTTCAACTGCATTACTGTGGATAGTGATACATCCACCTCTGATAGCCTGCTTTTATGCGCCACCGGGGCCTCTGGCGTTGATGCCACTGGAAATGCTGCATTTGCCGAAGCGCTTGAAGTGGTGATGCTGGACCTCGCGCAGCAGGTTGTGCGCGATGGCGAAGGGGCCACGAAATTCGTAGAAATCTGCGTGACCGGCGCGGCCACCGATGCCGACGCCAAGACCCATGGTCTGGCCATCGCCAATTCCCCGCTGGTCAAAACCGCCATCGCGGGCGAGGACCCAAACTGGGGCCGTGTGGTTATGGCCATCGGCAAATCCGGAGCCGCAGCCGACCGCGACCGCCTGAGCATCTCGTTCGGAGACATCCTTGTGGCCGAAAAAGGCTGGGTCAGTCCCGATTACCGCGAAGAAGACGCCGCCGCGTACATGAAAGGTCAGAACCTTGTGATCGCTGTCGATCTGGGGCTTGGCGAAGGGCAATCCACCGTTTGGACCTGCGATCTGACCCATGGCTATATCGAGATCAACGCGGATTATCGCTCGTGAAAACAGTTCTTGTTTCCGCTGTCGCCCTGATCGACATTGAGGGTCGCGTGTTGCTGGCCCAACGCCCCGAGGGCAAATCCATGGCAGGCCTCTGGGAATTCCCCGGCGGCAAAATCGAACCCGGCGAAACCCCCGAAGCCGCGCTGATCCGCGAGTTGGAAGAGGAGCTGGGCATCAACACCTGGACCTCCTGCCTCGCGCCGCTGACCTTCGCCAGCCACAGCTATGATGATTTTCACTTGCTGATGCCCTTATTCGCTTGCCGAAAATGGGAGGGGATTCCACAGTCGAAAGAGGGGCAGGCGTTGAAATGGGTGCGTGGGAATGATCTGCGGAACTATCCCATGCCTGCGGCGGATATACCGTTGATTCCGATTTTGCGGGATTGGTTGTAGTCGCAGGCTTGTGCCAAGGTTGTGTTCGTTTGTCTGGTTCAGCGGACAAACCTGACTTTCGCCATCCGCTGAGGTCAATCAAACCGGTTCAATTTAGCGGCTCAAGTCTAGCTGGATTGTTTGGCCGTCTTCTGACATCTCTGCCATAACAATCGTCAAGTTTTCTCGCCCTTGGTGTCTTATGCGACCAGCTAAATCGTAGTGGCCAGCATATTTTTTGGCCAAAGAACCCACCAAAATGACCTGCCCGCAACAATGGTATCCAGCCTGGGTTCTCAGAAACCTCGGCAACGGCGAAAAACCATTCGCCGTTCAAAGTTAGATTTTCATCCGTCGCTGGTACTGGCTCGGCCCGTCCTAACACATTGGAATAGTGCACTTCCCAGAGGTCTGGATCGTCTTGATCGGCGGCAAGCGTTTTATCATCTTCGTTTCTACGCCAAACTATTATTGGAAGGTTATTGAGCAGAACGACCCGAACTTCCCCCGGCTCGAAATCATTAACGCTCAAGCGAGGGGTCTGCGCTTCAACTCGTGCGAGCACATCGGCTGAAGGCTGAGCGGTTTGTACCAAAAAGTACAAAGCTATGAAAAATGCACAGCATAAGGCTGAAGCCGTACCTACATACAAGAAATTTGCCTTTTTCATCTCGTATCACGTTAGCAAAACGCGAGCGAATTGAAAATCGCGTAGGTTAGGTTTAGGCTCAAAGCTGACAATCTCAAACATCGAAGCAGCACCGTTTTCCGATACAGGATTCAGATGCCCGGGCAATCCCCGAGCACCCTGATTCTAACCCGAAAGCCCTACATATTGGGGAAGTAATCCTCGCACTCGCCGTCCCGATACACATCCGCGGTACAGCAATGCAGGCCGCCGCCAAAGGCATAGGCGTCGCGGAGTTCGACCTCGACCACTTCCATGCCCAGCTTGTCCATCTGCTCGGCCTGATAGACCTCGGATTTCTCGACGCAGACGGTTTTCGGGTCCAGCACCAGCACGTTCATCGACAGCCAGGTCGAGGAATAGCAGAGCGGCGGCGGCGTGTTGTGAGCAGGTTGGGCGGCGTCCACGATCTCCCAACCGTTTTTCTCGAACATGCCGCGCTGGTCTTCGGGCAAGCGGCGCTGCGGGTTGTTGAGGATCAGGCCGGGGCGCAGCGGGGTAAACGTCGCGTCGATATGGATCGGATAGGGGTCACCGGGGAAGTTCACCGTATGGACGCGGTGGTCGGGGAAGTGACGGCGCAGCCACTCGATCCCTTTCAGGTTCGTCGTAAATCCATGCTGGACCACCAGATCGCGGCCAAAGCGCAGCACGTCGGCGGCGTCAAACAGAGGCTCTTCCTCGGTGGTAACAAAGAACTTCTCAGCCGCCCATTGCAGGCGCTTTTCGACGCCGATTTTGTCGCTCAGGTAATCGGGGTGGTAATCCGCATCGGTCAGGCGCGGCTTGGGCGCGGCCTCGTGGCGGAAGTTGGGGTCTTCGTCCCAATATTGCTGCATCAGCGGGCGATAATTCAGGTATTCGAACCAGCGGCATCGGTAGGACATGGTCGCTTCGAGGATCTCATGCCCGACGGTCAGCAGCACATCGCGCGGGGGCATGCAGCCAAACTGGCTGTCGGTGTGAAAATCCGGTGTGGTGGCCGGTTGAGAATGGTCGATGGACGTGGGGCGATCCACACGGATACCGCGTTGGCGCAGCTGATCGGCGAAATTATCCAGCAATTCATTGGCGCGGTCGATCGTCTCTTGCGGGCGCCGGCCCCACTGGCCGCGCATGTCGCTGTCTTCAGGCACCTTGGCGTCCAGCGCGGGTTCTTCAGGCGGAATGTGGCAATCATCTGCACGGCCTACGATGACGTGGCGCAGGGGGTCCCATTCGTTCCAGCTTTTGACTTCGGTTTTGTCTGGCGACCAGGCCATGATTGCCTCCTGCTATGGCAGAGATCGGGGCGGGGCCCTCAATCCCGTGATTGAAAGTCCCGGCGTACAGGATGTGGGGTGAACACGAGTGGTGTCCGGCGACGCCATCGCCAGAGTGTATGGCAGCCCCCATAGCATCGCCGACACGTCTTGAAAAGAAGGGCCTTGGGGCAGGGGCGGTTTGCGGCGCCCCCTGTTACAATTCGTAAGAATTGAGAAAACATCAGGCAAAACTTGACGTCGATCTTTCGTGCGTCCCTTATCGGGGCATCGGCATTCGGGGCGTGGTCCCGGCCTGCCGGTTCTGGCCCGGGGAGGGGCCGGATGGGGAGGAGAGAAAGATTGGCTCAGACGCAGTCGGGCGCTGAAGGGATGCAGTCCCTTCCGGCGCTGTTACACCGCAATGCGACCCAGTTCGGGGATGCCCCGGCCTATCGGGAAAAGGAATTCGGGATCTGGCAATGCTGGACCTGGGCAGAAGCGGCCAAGGAAATCCGCGCCATCGCGCTGGGTTTTCTGGAGTTGGGCGTTGAAAAAGGCGACCATATCGCCGTTATAGGCCGCAACCGTCCGGCGCATTATTGGTCTATGGTGGCCGCGCAGATGGTGGGCGCGGTTCCGGTGCCTCTGTATCAGGACTCGGTCGCGGAAGAGATGGCCTATGTGCTGGAACATTGCGGCGCGAAATATGTGGTCTGTGGCGATCAGGAGCAGGTCGATAAGGTCGTCGAGATTCAGGAAAACCTGCATCAGGTCAAACACATCCTCTATACCGACAAGCGCGGGATGCGGAAGTATGACCACTCCCAGATGAACGCGCTTGAGGACATCATGGCTGAGGGTAGCGCTGGGCACGCGCGGTTCGATAACGAGTTGGACAAGCGCATCGCCGCGATCACCTATGACGATACTTGCGTGATGCTCTATACCTCCGGCACGACGGGTAAGCCCAAAGGCGTGGTGCTGTCGAACCGGAATGTTATTGAAAGCGCCAAGAATTCTGCAGAGTTTGATCATCTGACCCGAAGTGAGGATATCCTGTCCTACCTGCCGATGGCGTGGGTTGGGGATTTCATCTTCTCCATCGGTCAGGCCTACTGGTGCGGTTTCTGTGTGAACTGCCCCGAAAGCGCCGACACGATGATGACCGACCTGCGCGAGATCGGGCCGACCTATTTCTTTGCTCCGCCACGCGTGTTCGAAACCCAGCTGACCAATGTGATGATCCGGATGGAGGATGCGGGCAAGCTGAAACAGCGCATGTTCCATCACTTCATGGCCCATGCCAAGAAAGTTGGTGGCTTGTTGCTGGACGGCAAGCCAGTGGGCTTTGGCGATAAGCTGAAATACGCGCTGGGCAATCTGCTGGTCTACGGACCGCTTAAGGATACGCTGGGCTACGGTCGGTTCCGCGTTGGCTATACGGCGGGCGAGGCGATTGGGCCGGAAATCTTTGATTTCTACCGTTCACTTGGCATCAATCTAAAGCAACTTTACGGTCAGACCGAAGCAACGGTGTTCATCACCGTGCAGCCGGATGGCGAAGTGCGTGCGGATACAGTTGGCGTGCCCGCACCCGATGTTGAGTTGAAAATCGATGACAAAGGCGAGATCCACTATCGCTCGCCCGGTGTGTTTGTCGAGTATTACAACAATCCCGATTCCACCGCCTCGACCAAGGATGCCGAGGGCTGGGTGGCGACGGGGGATGCCGGGTTCATCGAGGAGAACTCGGGCCATCTACGCATCATCGATCGTGCCAAAGACGTGGGCAAGATGGCTGATGGGTCGATGTTTGCGCCGAAATATGTCGAGAACAAACTGAAATTCTATCCTGACATTCTTGAGGTCGTGCTGTTCGGCAATGGCAAGGATCGCTGCGTGGCCTTCATCAATATCGATCTGACGGCGGTCGGAAACTGGGCTGAGCGCAACAACGTGGCTTATGCGTCATATCAAGAACTGGCAGGCCATCCGCGTGTGTTAGAGACGATCAAATCCCACGTGGAAGAGGTGAACAAATCGGTCGCAGCGGATGAGATGCTGTCGGGCTGTCAGGTGCATCGCTTTGTGGTTCTGCACAAGGAACTGGATGCTGATGATGGCGAGATGACCCGGACCCGCAAGGTGCGTCGCGGCTTTGTTGAGGACAAGTTCCACGACATTATTGCCGCGCTATATGACGGGTCCTCGAGCGTTTCGACGACCACCGAAGTGACCTATGAGGATGGACGCAAGGGGTCGATTTCGGCGACGCTTGAGATTGTTGATGCGCCGGTTGTGGCGGTCGCGCAGCATAAGGTGGCGGCGGAATGACGGGCCTGACGCGCGCCGCTCGACCTGCGGTCATCGCCCCGCCCGCCGTCCCGTTTTTGCGTAAGTCTGGGAGAGGCTGATGCTGGATAGTTCCGAAGGATATGTCACCGAAGACGGTCGCAAGATCGGCGGCGTGGTGATGGAGATGAAGAACATCACGCTGCGTTTCGGCGGTGTTGTGGCGATCAAGGATATCTCGTTCGACATTCGAGAGGGTGAAATCCGCGCCATTATCGGGCCGAACGGGGCAGGCAAGTCCTCGATGCTGAATGTGATCTCGGGGTTCTATGTCCCGCAGGAGGGGGAGGTTTGGTTCCACGGCTCCAAGCGCCCGCAAATGCGGCCTTTTGAGGTCGCTCAGCAGGGCATTGCGCGGACCTTCCAGAACATCGCCTTGTTCGAAGGCATGAGCGTTCTGGACAACGTCATGACCGGGCGCCTGAGCTTTATGAAGACCAATATCCTTCAGCAGGCTTGGTGGAAGGGGAAAGCCGAAGCCGAGGAGACCGAGAATCGTGAGGCGGTTGAGCGAATTATCGACTTCCTCGAAATCCAGCACATCCGCAAGACGCCGGTGTCGCGCCTGCCTTACGGGTTGAAAAAACGGGTGGAACTTGCGCGCGCTTTGGCGGCGGAACCAAAGTTGCTGCTGCTGGATGAACCCATGGCGGGCATGAACGTTGAAGAGAAAGAGGACATGAGCCGCTTCATCCTCGACGTGAATGACGAATTTGGCACCACCATTGCCTTGATCGAGCACGACATGGGCGTGGTGATGGATCTGAGCGACCGGGTCGTCGTGATGGATTACGGCAAGAAAATTGGCGACGGCACGCCCGACGAGGTGCGCAACAACCAAGAGGTCATCGACGCCTATCTGGGGGTCAGCCATGACTGACATCGGGATAGTCAATTGGGGAGGCACCTATGCCTGAACAACTCGTATTTGCGATGGAGGTCATCCTCAACGGTCTGATGGCCGGGGTGCTTTATGCGCTGGTCGCGCTGGGCTTTGTGCTGATCTACAAGGCGTCGGGGATTTTCAATTATGCGCAAGGGGTTATGGCCCTGTTTGCGGCGATGACATTGGTCGGGATCATGAAGGGGCAGGTGCCCTTTGCCCACTTGATCAACGCGATCTTTGGGACGCATATCCACTATTTCGGCTGGAACGTGCCCGCACTGCTGGCGATCCTTTTGACCATGGCGGTGATGGTGTTGCTGGCCTGGGCGGTGCAGCGCTTTGTGATGCGCCATCTGGTCGGGCAGGAACCGATCATTCTGTTCATGGCCACCATTGGTCTGGCTTACTTCCTTGAGGGCGTGGCCGACTTGATGTGGGGCTCCGAGATCAAGACGCTGGATGTCGGCCTGCCGCAGGGCATCAACCTGTGGATTGACGAGACGACCTTTAACATCTTTGACTATGGCTTCTTCATCGACAACCTGGATATCGTGGCAACGGTGATCGCTGCGTTGCTGGTGGCGGCTCTGGTCGCGTTCAGTCAGTATACCAAACAGGGCCGGGCGATGCGCGCGGTGGCGGATGACCATCAGGCGGCGCTGTCCGTTGGCATCTCGCTGAACTTCATTTGGATCATGGTTTGGTCGGTCGCCGGTTTCGTCGCTCTGGTCGCGGGGATCATGTGGGGCACCAAGTCGGGCGTGCAGTTCTCGCTATCGCTTATCGCGCTCAAGGCGTTGCCGGTATTGATGCTGGGTGGCTTCACCTCGATCCCCGGCGCTATCGTCGGCGGGCTGATCATCGGGGTGGGCGAGAAGCTGTTTGAATTCGCCATTGGCCCCTTAGTCGGCGGTGCGACCGAGAATTGGTTTGCCTATGTGCTGGCTTTGATCTTCCTCGTGTTCCGGCCTCAGGGCCTGTTCGGCGAGAAGATCATCGAGAGGGTTTAGCCATGCACAAGCTGATCGCCATCATCAACGTCATCGCATGGGCCGGGTTCTGGGCTTTTGGGTACATCGCCCTCACCTCGGATGATCTGAGCGATAGTCAACTGGTCGTGGCGGCAATCCTGGCTTTTGCCGGGCTGGTCACCGGCATCATGGCCTACATGAAACTGGTCCGCGCGTCCGAGGCGAGCGGATATGCCAAAGGGTCCAATCAACTGGATGCTGCTGCCCGGGGTCGGGCACAGGAACAATGGGGAAAGTGACGCATGTTCTATCGTGAGGCCGGGGATTTCAAAACCTCGTATATTGCCGACAGCCAGACCTTCCCGATCAAGTTTGACCGGTATCGCTACTATGTCGTGCTGGCGGTGGCGTTTGGCATCATTCCGTTCATCATCAATGATTATTGGGCGAACGCCCTGCTGCTGCCTTTTCTGATCTATGCGATCGCCGCGATTGGGCTGAATATTCTGGTCGGCTATTGCGGACAGGTCAGCCTGGGGACCGGGGGTTTCATGGCCGTGGGGGCCTATGCCTGCTACAAGCTGATGACGGCGTTCCCCGATGTCAGCATGTTCATCCATGTTCTGCTGGCTGGTGGCATAACCGCGATTGTTGGCGTGCTGTTTGGCCTACCTTCGCTGCGGATCAAAGGGTTCTATCTTGCAGTGGCCACACTGGCGGCACAGTTCTTTCTGGTGTGGCTGTTCAACCGGGTGCCGTGGTTCTACAACTACTCAGCTTCGGGTCAGATCAATGCGCCGGAGCGCGATGTATTTGGCATCATCATCACCGGGCCGAACGCGCCCGCATGGGCGACCTATCTGTTCTGCCTAATCTTTCTGACGGTCTGCGCCATTGTCGCCCGCAACCTGACGCGCGGCACCACGGGCCGGACATGGATGGCGATCCGCGACATGGACATCGCGGCTGAGATCATCGGGGTGAACCCGCTCAAGGCGAAGCTAACTGCCTTTGCCGTCAGCTCGTTCTTTGTGGGCGTGGCCGGAGCGCTGTTCTTTGCCGTATATCTGGGCGCGGTCGAGGTCGGCGAAGTCTTTGGCATCCAGAAATCATTCCTGGTGCTGTTCATGGTCATTATCGGTGGACTGGGTTCGATCTTCGGATCCTTTGCCGGGGCCGCGTTTCTGGTGTTGCTGCCTGTTGTTCTGAAACTGGTTGGCGTCGATCTGCTGGGTTGGCCCACGGATATCGTGGCACATCTCAATCTGGTGATCGTTGGTGCTTTGATCATCATGTTCCTGATCCTCGAACCGCATGGGCTGGCACAGCTGTGGCGCGTCGCGAAGGAAAAACTCAGACTCTGGCCGTTCCCGCACTAAGGACCGGCCCAATCAAAAGACGGGCAGCTCAAGCCCGAAACCCAACATCGGACTAACCAAGGGAGGAGACACCCGATGAACAAGAAACTGGCAACCCTAGCGCTGGGCGCCGTGATGGCCGCAGGTCCAGTCATGGCCGACCTCGTGTTCCCGTCACTCAGCTATCGGACGGGACCTTATGCGGCGGGCGGTATCCCGTTTGCGGATGGCTATGCTGATTACTTTACCCTGCTGAACGAGCGGGACGGTGGAATCGGCGGTGTTCCGGCCCGTGTGCTGGAATGTGAGACCGGGTATAACACCGAAAAAGGTGTGGAATGCTATGAGTCCACCAAGGGCGAAGGCGCGTTGGTGTATCAGCCGCTGTCGACCGGTATCACCTATCAGCTGATCCCCAAAGTGACTGCAGATGGCATTCCGCTGCACACGATGGGCTATGGCCGGACCTCGGCCGCGAACGGCAAAGTGTTCAGCCATGTGTTCAACTACCCTGCCAACTACTGGA
The DNA here is from genome assembly GCF_056541465.1 of Ruegeria sp. AH12. Lineage (NCBI taxonomy): Bacteria > Pseudomonadati > Pseudomonadota > Alphaproteobacteria > Rhodobacterales > Roseobacteraceae > Ruegeria > Ruegeria sp. AH12. The sequence continues at coordinate 109,390 of NZ_JBQFYL010000011.1, forward strand.
ACGGTGCTTCGGGCGCGATCAACTATCTGCTGGATCAGAATGGCGGAGATCTGGGTGGCAAGAAAATTGCTCTAGTCTATCACAACTCTGCTTATGGCAAAGAGCCGATCCGCACGCTGGAAACACTGGCTGAAAAGCATGGCTATGACCTGACCCTGCTGCCGGTGGATCATCCAGGGCAAGAGCAGAAGTCTCAGTGGCTGCAAATCCGTCGTGAGAAGCCCGACTATGTGATCATGTGGGGCTGGGGTGTGATGAACCAGGTTGCAGTGCAAGAGGCCGCCAACATCCGCTTCCCCATGGAGAACTTCATTGGTGTCTGGTGGTCCGGTGCGGAATTCGACGTGCAGCCTGCAGGTGACAAAGCCACCGGTTATAAGGCGCTGACCTTCACAGGTCTGGGCGATGACTACCCGGTTTATGACGATCTGCAGAAATACGTTGTCGATGCGGGCAAAGCCGCTGGCGCGGGTGATCAACTGGGCACGGTGCAGTATAACCGTGGTCTCTATGCCGCGATGCTGGCTGCCGAAGCGGTGAAAACCGCACAGGACATGCACGGCACCGCAGAAATCGACGCATCGATGATGCGCGATGGCATGGAAGCGCTGGAAATGACCAACGCCAAGATGGAAGCGCTGGGCATGTCTGGTTTCGGCCCCGAATTCTCGGTCAGCTGTGAAAACCATGGTGGTCCCGGCCTTGTCGGCGTCGTTCAGTGGGATGCAGCAGCAGGCACGTGGAACTCGGTTCAGGATTTCAAACCGACCGATGCTGACGTGATCAATGCGCTGATCGAAGAAGATTCAGGCGCTTACGCGGCTGAAAACAACATCTCGCAGCGCTGCGAGTAAGAAACTGAGCGCGCGCCCCGGGTTTTTCGGGGCGCCCCAGACAAACGGAGCGGCGGGTTGCTTGCCGCTCCTCACGAACCGCCCTTACTGGGCAGGTATGAGGATACGCGCTGATGCTGGATGCGGCACAAACCACAGATGTACAGGCGGAAACCCTGCTTGAGGTCAACAATATCGAGGTGATCTACAATCATGTGATCCTTGTGCTGAAAGGGGTTAGCCTGACCGTTCCCAAAGGCGGAATTACGGCTTTGCTGGGCGGCAATGGCGCGGGCAAGACCACGACGCTAAAGGCGATTTCGAACCTGCTGCATTCTGAACGCGGCGAGGTGACCAAAGGCACGATCAAGTATCGCGGTCAAAGCGTACATGAAAGCGACCCTGCCGATCTGGTTGAAAAGGGCGTTATCCAGGTGATGGAAGGCCGCCACTGTTTTGAACACCTGACAGTCGAAGAAAACCTGCTGACCGGCGCCTATACCCGCAAGGACGGGAGTGCCGCGATCCAGCAGGATCTGGAACTTGTTTACAACTACTTTCCACGTTTGAAAGAGCGTCGCCGGTCGCAGGCCGGCTATACGTCGGGCGGGGAGCAGCAGATGGTCGCGATGGGCCGAGCTTTGATGTCGCGACCTGAGACCATCTTGCTAGACGAACCCTCGATGGGTCTGGCGCCGCAGCTGGTCGAAGAGATTTTCGGCATCGTGAAGGATTTGAACGAGAAAGAAGGCGTATCCTTCCTGCTGGCCGAACAGAACACCAATGTGGCGCTGCGCTTTGCGCATTATGGCTACATTCTGGAATCCGGTCGCGTCGTGATGGATGGCCCCGCTGCCGAACTGCGCGAAAACCCGGATGTGAAAGAATTCTACCTTGGCATGTCGGAAGAAGGCCGGAAGAGCTTTCGCGACGTGCGGTCTTATCGCCGCCGCAAGCGGTGGTTGTGATCTGATGGAGGATATGGCGATGACCTATTTCGACACACTCGAAACGCGCTCTGTCGATCAGCGCGCCTCGGATCAGGCCGCAGCTTTGCGGGCGCAGCTTGTGCAGGTGGCATCCGCATCCGGTTTTGCAGAACATCTTGCCGAAATAGACACTAATAAGGTCAATTCTGCCGAAGATTTGCCCCTGTTGCCGGTTCTACGCAAGTCAGACCTGACCCGCGCGCAGGCCGCCCATTCGCCATTCGGCGGGTTCACCGTGAAGCCAGCGCATGAGTTCCATCACGTGTTCCAGTCTCCGGGGCCAATCTATGAGCCCGGCAATATCGATCAGGATTGGTGGCGCATGGGTCGCTTCCTGAATGCCGTTGGCATTGGCGCGGGAGACATCGTTCATAACTGCTTTGGCTATCATCTGACACCGGCTGGCATGATCTTTGAAAGCGGCGCACGCGCAGTTGGTGCCGCGGTCCTGCCCGCAGGAACAGGTCAGACCGAGCTGCAGGTCACCGCCGCGCGCGACATCGGATGTACCGCCTATGCGGGCACCCCCGATTACCTGAAGGTCATTTTGGACAAGGCTGACGCGATGGGCGTTGAGCTGAAATTCTCCAAAGCTGCCGTGGGTGGCGGGGCACTGTTCCCGTCACTACGTCAGGACTATGCGGATCGCGGGATCTCCTGCCTGCAATGCTATGCCACAGCAGATCTGGGCAATGTAGCCTATGAAAGCGCAGCGATGGAGGGGATGATCATCGACGAGCATGTGATCGTCGAGATTGTGACCCCCGGAACTGGCATTCCTGTGTCCTTGGGTGAGGTGGGTGAGGTGGTCGTGACCTCGTTGAACCCCGACTATCCCCTGATCCGCTTTGCCACCGGCGATCTGTCGGCCCTGATGCCGGGTGTCTCGCCGTGTGGACGGACCAATATGCGGATCAAAGGCTGGATGGGTCGTGCCGATCAGACCACTAAGATCAAGGGGATGTTTGTTCGCCCTGAACAGGTCGCCGCTTTGGTCGAAAAGCATGACGAGATCGTCAAAGCTCGCGTGATTGCCGCGCGGCAGGGAGAGATGGATACTATGACTGTCCAGATCGAAAGCCCGGGTGGCGATGACATGGCCTATGCCAAATCCGTGGCCGAAGTGCTGAAGCTGAAAGGCGCGATCGAGGTGGTTGCCCCCGGTTCCCTGCCGAAAGACGGTTTGGTGATCGAGGATCAGCGGGTTTATGAGTAAGGTCTGCGGCAGTATGTGTCGCAGATTTGTTGCCCGCACACTGGTGTTTCCGAGCGTTTTGGTCGATTAAAGGCGAAGACTTCGGCATCAACGCAGCAGGGCAATGACCCAGATCGACTATTCTGAAAACGGATCGCGAAACCGCGGCGTGCGCGGGACCCGGATTTTGGCCGGGCTGGCCTATGTCGTGGCCGGTGTGTGCCTGTTGCCGATGATCGCGGTTGTTCTGGCTGCATTGACCGGTGGGACCGATGCAATAACGCATTTGGCCGAGACGGTGTTGCCCAGATACACAGTCACCACGATTATCCTGGTCATATTGGTGGCTATCGGCACGTTCTGCATCGGAACTGGTGCAGCCTGGTTAGTCACGATGACGCGGTTCCCCGGTGTACGGTTGCTGGAGATTGCGCTGGTTCTGCCGTTGGCCTTTCCGGCCTATGTGCTTGCCTATGCCTACACCTTTGTTCTGGATCACCCAGGCATCGTACAGACCACCCTGCGCGACGTGACGGGTTGGGGCCCGCGCGACTATTGGTTCCCCGAGATCCGCTCGACCGAGGGTGCGGCGGCGATGCTGATCCTTGTACTTTATCCTTATGTCTACCTGCTGGCCCGCGCCGCGTTTCTGCAGCAAAGCGCAACAGCGTTTCTGGCGGCGCGCGCCTTGGGGAACAATCCGTGGTTGGCGTTTCGGCGTGTGTCGTTGCCCATGGCGCGTCCGGCGATTGCGGGCGGGGTGCTGCTGGCAATCATGGAGACCATCGCGGATTTTGGAACGGTCTCTTATTTCGGCGTTCAGACTTTTGCGACCGGCATTTACACCAGTTGGTTTTCGCTGGGTGATCGCGCCGGGGCCGCGCAACTGGCGCTATGCTTGTTGGGGTTTGCCTTGATGCTGGCCGTGGCTGAACGAACGTTGCGTGGGAATGCAAAGTATCATCAAAGCGGCAAACACCATGTGGCGCACCCCGCCGCGCATCTGACCGGGTGGCGCGCCCTTGGGGCGTTTCTTCTTTGCGCAGTGCCTGTCCTGTTTGGGTTCGTGTTTCCGGTTCTCATTCTGGTCGACATGGGATTGGAGTCTGAACAGAACCTGCTGTCGGACCGGTACCTTGGGTTCATCCAGAACTCATTGATCCTGGCGGGCACCGCGGCTCTGGTCACTGTAGCGGCGGCGGTCAGCGTCGGGTTCTTTCAGCGCCTCAGACCCGGGCGCGCCTCGACCAGCGCGGCGTATCTGGCGAGGCTGGGTTATGCGGTGCCGGGCGGCGTGATCGCTGTTGGGTTGCTTGTGCCCTTCGCTGCGTTTGACAACGCTCTGGACGCCTGGATGCGCCAAACCTTTGATGTCTCGACCGGTCTGTTAGTCACGGGGTCGATCTGGCTGTTGGTCGCGGCCTATATGGTGCGGTTTCTGGCGGCGGCGCTTGGCGCGTATGAAGGCGGGCAGAGCACGGTTCACGCCAATATGGACGCCGCTGCCCGGTCTTTGGGTCAAACACCCTTGGGCACATTACGGCGGGTCCATCTGCCCATTCTGACCCCATCACTGCTCACCGCCTTGCTGATCGTTTTCGTCGACGTAATGAAAGAGCTGCCCGCAACCCTGATCATGCGCCCGTTCAACTTTGATACACTGGCGGTACAGGCTTACCGCTTGGCCTCGGACGAACGGCTCGAAGGGGCCGCAGTGCCGTCGCTGGTTATTCTGGCCGTTGGACTATTGCCGGTGATCCTGATCTGCCGACAGATCGGGCGGCGGTAAGGAAATACAGCGCTGATGCGCAACGGGCTTGATTCAGGCGCGATTTCCGGCAAGGCTTGAGATATGAATATGCAGCCTCCCAGCCGGTTCTCTGCAAACTCGGCCCAGATGCCCGTCGCGTTCGACCGGCGCGAGATGTCCCATATCCTGTCTGTCTATGGTCGGATGGTCGCCGCCGGAGAATGGCGCGACTACGGAATATCCAACCTGCGTGACACGGCAATCTTCTCGATCTTCCGGCGCACAGCAGAACACCCGATCTATCGCATCGAGAAAAACCCGCGCCTGCGGCAGAAACAGGGGATGTATTCAGTTGTCGGAATGGACGGTCGCATCCTGAAACGCGGCCACGACCTGCGCACGGTGTTGCGCGTGTTGGAGCGTAAGCTGATCCGCTCGGTTTCTCCGGACTAGAGCCGTTTATGAGCGGTCACAGGTCCGTCGCCTTGCGCCATTATGCGGGCAATTGCCTGATCCATTGGTTCATAGGCCACCGCCATATGATACGCGTTGGCATGAAGCAGCATATTGGGACCTGATACCCAGGCCACATGACCTTTCCAAAACAGCAGGTCACCGCGCAAGGGCTCTGTATCCTTTGGCTGAGCAGTGCCTACAGCCTGTTCCTGATCCCCGCTATCGCCGGGGCAGGGGATACCACAGGCCAGCAACCCGGCCTGAACAAGACCCGAACAATCGATCCCGAACCGGCTGTTGCCTCCCCACAGGTAGGGCGTGCCCAGAAACAGCTCGGCCACTGCCACCGGATCGGTTTGCACCTCAGCGATTGGGGTGGTGTGCGCCGCCGGTATGAACCCTAGTTCGGTTTCCACAAACCTCCCGGTTTCTGACAGGGCTTGCACAGTGCTGCCGAAACTCAACGAGGCCAAATCGCGCGTCTTCATATCCGCCTGCTCATAGGCATGAGTTGCCGGGGCCGTGATCTTGTGGGTTTGCGGGATATCCGCGCCCAGTTGGGCCGAGCGGACCCAGCCGGAATAGCCGTCCTTGTCTGCAGTTACCCGGCTCCACCCGTCCGTCTCTTCCACGACCTCAACCATGTCTCCGAACAGCAATTGCCGGTCGCGTAGACCGTCTGGCTGACTAAACAGGTCAACCACAGGCTGGATAACGCGTAGCCGGGTCATAGGCCTAGAACCTCCGGCAGGGCGCCGAGGATGGCGCGGGGGCCTTGCCCCAGCCCACCTTTGCTGCGTCCGGGTGATTTGCTGGGCTGCCATGCGTAGATGTCGAAATGCATATAGGCGCTGTTCTCGACAAAGCGGCGCAGGAACAGGGCGGCGGTGATGGACCCCGCAAACCCGCCCGAGGGAGCATTGTCCAGGTCGGCAATGCCCGGCTCGATCATCGCCTCATAAGGCGTGTGAAACGGCATGCGCCAGACCGGATCGGCCGAGCGTTGCGCGGCGTCCGACAGTGCGGCTGCGGTCTGATCGTCATCCGTATAGAATGGGGCCAGATCGGGGCCCAATGCCACGCGCGCTGCTCCGGTCAGGGTGGCCATCGAGATCACCAGATCGGGGTTGCCTTCATCCGCTAGCGCCAGCGCATCGGCCAGTACCAGCCGCCCCTCGGCATCGGTATTGTTGATCTCAACCGTCAGCCCCTTGCGCGAGTTTAGAATATCGCCGGGCCGGAAGGCGTTGCCCGCCACCGCGTTCTCGACCGCCGGGATCAGCACCCGCAGTCGCAGCGGCAGGTTCAACGCCATGATCATGCGGGCCAGACCCAAGACATTGGCCGCGCCACCCATATCCTTTTTCATCAGACCCATCGAGGCACCGGGCTTCAGGTTCAGCCCACCCGTATCAAAACACACGCCCTTGCCGACAAGCGTTAGCTTTGGGCCAGCCGATCCCCAGTTCATCTCGATCAATCGAGGGGCCTGATCCGCTGCGCGCCCCACAGTGTGGATCATGGGAAAGTTCTGTTCCAACAGCGCATCACCCAGGGTGGTCTTGCAGGATGCGCCGAATTCTTCCGCCAGTGTTTCAATGGCCTGTTGCAGATGTTCGGGTCCCATATCCGAGGCGGGCGTGTTGACCAGATCACGGGTCAGCGCCTCGGCATTGGCCATTGCTTCGATGCGTACGGCATCGATACCATCCGGCGCGATCAGCCGTGCTTTGGCGGGGGATTGGTTTGCGTAGCGGTCGAATGTGTAACCGGTGAGCAGCCAGCCCAAGCATTCCATTTCAGCCCGCTCAGCATCAAGGCCAGATGCGATCTGATAGGTGCCTTCGGGCAGTGACTCGGCCACAGCGGCCAAGGCAAAGCGTTTGCGGGCGCGTTTCGACTCGGTCCCGTAACCTGCAAGCGCACAGATGGTACCGCCTGCGTCATCGGGTACCAACAATATCTGACCCAGCGCAGCGGTGAACCCGTTTGCCGCGACCCAGCGGCCGACATGTTCGGGCTGATCCGCCAGCCACGCGTCCAGATCGGATTGGGCGATGACATGAAGCGGGACAAAAGGATCGGTCGGTTTGGCAAAGCTGAGGGGCATGGATGTCTCGGTTGTTTGACTTTGCGCCCAGACTAGCCACCCGCGATCCGCCTGCAACCCCCGTCAGACGGACAGGTCCTGCTGATCCCAAATCGCGGTCAATGACCGTTCGCCGATGCGGATCAGCCGCCCGAGTGTCGCCCCGGCGGCAACCGCATCCCCGGCATCGACCGATTGTGCGACATCGTTGGCAACCCTTGCCAGGGCCGTCATCCCGATCTGATCGGCAATCGCCACCAGCGATTTCGAGCATTTGCGCAGGTTGTCCCAATCGCGTTTCCGCCAGAACCGTTCGCAATTCGACAGGCGCACCGCCAGTTCCTCGACCGTGCGGCACAGGACGTCCAATGCGCTCTTGTCACCTAATTGCCTGTACAGGCCGCTCAACCTGTCCGGGTCCAGCCGCACCGTTTCTGTATGTTCAAGCGTGAGTATCTTTTCCACCATATTCACCCTAGTTCTGTCGCCCCCACGGCGTAGACCAGATATTGGTCGGGAATTCCTTTGTAAAACCTTGCCCGCACCCGAAAGAATGGTTCGAATTTTTTGCGAATTGGACTATACCGCGAGAAATTGAATAGAACTGGGACTTGATAATGGACCTCGCCAAACCACTGCCGACTTATCTAGTCAAACGCTACCACGGGTGGAAATCTACCACTTACGCTGAAAACCAAGTCTGGTATCGCCGCCTCGCTAGCGAAGGGCAGCGGCCGCGTGCGATGGTGATTTCCTGTTGTGATAGCCGCGTTCATGTGACTTCAATCTTTGGTGCGGATCAGGGCGAATTCTTCATTCATCGCAATATCGCCAATCTCGTGCCACCTTACGCCCCTGATGGCGATCACCATGGCACCAGTGCTGCAATTGAATATGCTGTAACGGCCTTGAAGGTGGCTCATCTGATCGTACTTGGACACTCGCAATGTGGCGGTGTTCAGGGCTGCATCGACATGTGCAAAGGGAAGGCACCCCAATTGGAAGCAAAAGAAAGCTTTGTTGGTCGTTGGATGGATATCCTCAAGCCGAAGTACGACTTGGTCGCAGATGTCGAAGATAGCGACGAGCAGGCACGGCAGTTTGAACGACAGGCGGTTGTCGCATCGCTGGAAAACCTGATGAGTTTCCCATTCATTTCCTCAGCTGTTGACGACGGCTCACTCAGCCTTCACGGGCTTTGGACCGATATCGGGGAAGGTGGCCTGCAGTGTTATGATCCCAACCAAAAGCGGTTTCTAACTGTTTAGGTGCGCCCTGATTGAGCGTTCAAAAACTGCCTAGAGCAGGTCTCTGACTCCGGGCAATTTAATGATATGGTTCGACTGAAGTGTTTTTTGGAATCGGATTGGACCCATGAGATTTATCAAACGTCTTTTTGTCTTTCTGCTTGTGCTTGTCGTGGCGCTGGTGGGTGTCTCTTATCTGCTGCCCGGAAAGGCCGAGGTGTCTCGTTCGATCATCATCGACGCCCCGGCTGAGGCGATCTTTCCTTACGTGAACTCCATGCAAGAGACCGAACACTGGTCCCCCTGGCTGCATCGCGATCCCGAAACCAAACTGTCCTATTCCGGTCCAGAGACAGGAGTTGGCAACACCCTGAACTGGAGCTCGGACCACCCGCAAGTTGGCACCGGATCGCAGGAGATTGTCGAGAGCGTTAAAAACGAGACCGTCCGCACGGCGCTTGATTTCGGTCCGATGGGGACGGCTATGGCTGCGTTTGTCCTGCAACCCGAAGGCGGGCAGACTCAGGTCACTTGGGGTTTTGAAACCAATCTGGGCCTCAATCCCATGTCGCGCTGGATGGGCCTGATGATGGATAGTTGGGTCGGCGGGGATTACGAGCGCGGTTTGTCGAACCTGAAGGTGCTTGTTGAATCGCAGGGGTGATCCGGGCGGCTTACTCCAAGGACACCCACAAAACGCGAGCATCGTCTTCGCTGGTCGAGATACAGCCATGCCCCATGCCGCTGTCGTAATATAGTGAATCCCCCGCTTTCATGGTCAATGGGCGATAGTGTTCCGAAATGAAGGTCAACTCGCCGCTGATCACATACATAAACTCTTCACCCGAATGCCTAATCCAGTTCTCGAATTCAGACACATCACGGGCTTTGATCGTCGCGATGTAAGGCAGCATTCGCTTGCTGGTCAGTTCAGGGCAGAGCAACTCGTGCAGATATGTCGGGGTGTCCTTCATTTCGCCCTGGCCTTTTTGGGTGTAATCGCGGCGGCCCGAAATCCCGCTTTGGCCCGATTGTAGGAACAGCTGCGGGGTGCTCATTTCCAGCGCCTGGGTCAGCCGGCGTACAATATCGAAACTGGGTCGCGTCTGGTTATTTTCGATCTTGGAAAGTGTCGAGCGACCGATTCCCGCCGCCCGTCCGGCTTCCTCCAACGTCCACCCTTTTGCACGGCGCGCATCCCGGATTGAGCGCCCCAAAGCAGCGCCTTCGTCCTGTTCTTCCGGCCCGACGGCGTCGTTCAGGCTGTCATCGACCATAGAAATCTCCCTGATTTTCCGCAGGTTACCGATTTCCCCATCCTTACACAACTTCACAAGTACGAGATATATGTTGCCTTGAGCATCCGATTTCCACTATAGGAAACAAAATTTCGTACTTGGGATTAGCGTATGGAGGAGGGAATCTTGTTTACAAGAACGCTCAAAGATGCAGATCCGGTTATCGCCGCGTCTCTTGCACGTGAAGGCAAGCGCCAAGCAGAACAGATCGAGCTTATCGCGTCCGAGAATATCGTCTCGCAGGCTGTGATCGACGCACAGGGTTCTGTTCTCACGAACAAGTACGCTGAGGGCTATCCCGGTCGCCGCTACTACGGCGGTTGCGAATATGTGGATGAGGTTGAGGTTGAAGCGATCGAACGATTGAAGAGGTTGTTCGGCTGCGAGTTCGCCAACGTTCAGCCACACTCTGGCGCGCAGGCAAACGGAGCGGTGAAGCTTGCGCTGCTCAGCCCCGGTGACACGATCCTTGGCATGTCGCTTGACGCCGGTGGTCACCTGACGCACGGTGCCAAGCCGGCGCAGTCGGGAAAGTGGTTTCACCCGGTTCAATATGGCCTGACGGATGATGGGCTGATTGACTATGACCAAGTCGAAGCGCTGGCTAGGTCTGAAAAACCAAAGCTGATCATCGCTGGCGCGTCAGCCTATTCGCAAAAGATCGATTTTGCTCGGTTCCGAGCGATCGCGGATGAGGTTGGTGCCTGGCTGCTGGCTGACATGGCCCATATCGCGGGTCTGGTTGCAACGGAGCTGCACCCCTCACCAATTGGTCACGCGCATGTGGTCACCTCGACGACCCACAAGACCCTGCGCGGTCCGCGTGGCGGGATAATCCTGACAAATGACGAGGCGCTGGCTAAAAAGATCAACTCGGCTGTTTTTCCCGGGCTTCAGGGCGGCCCACTGATGCATGTGATCGCCGGTAAGGCCGTAGCATTCGGAGAAGCACTGAAGCCTGAGTTCAAGGACTATATGCAGCGCGTCGTGGACAGCGCGGCGGCGCTGGCCAATGTGATGATGGCGCGGGGATGCGACATCGTTTCTGGCGGCACGGAAAACCACCTGATGCTGGTCGATCTGAGGCCACTTGGCGTGACCGGAAAAGACGCCGAGGCCGCGCTGGAGCGGGCAGGGTTCACCTGTAACAAGAACAGCGTTCCCGGAGATCCGGAAAAACCGACGATCACGAGCGGCATCCGGCTGGGAACAGCCGCTGGATGTAGCCGCGGGTTTGGACCTGAAGAGTTCAGTCAGATCGGCCATTTGATCGGTGATGTTCTCGATGCGCTGCGTGAGTCCTCTGAAGGCGATGCAACCATCGAAGCCGAGACCCGCGCAAAAGTCCGCGCCCTCTGCGCCAATCATCCAATCTACTGAAAGAACACTTAATGAGCATTTACGATCTCATCGTCATCGGGGGCGGCCCCGGCGGTTATGTTGCTGCGATCCGCGCGGCTCAACTGGGTATGAAAGTGGCTTGCGTGGAAGGGCGTGGGGCGCTGGGCGGAACCTGTCTGAATGTGGGGTGCATCCCCTCCAAAGCGTTGCTGACCTCCTCGGCCAAATATGCCGAGCTTGCACATCTCTCCTCCCATGGCATTGCGGTTGAGGGGGCCAGCATCGACGTACCGTCAATGATGGCGCGCAAGGACAAGATCGTTGGCGATCTGACCAAAGGCATTGGTTTTCTATTCAAGAAGAACGGCGTTGAGCTGATCGAAGGCTGGGCCAGCATTCCCGCCGACGGGCAGGTGCAGGTTGGCGACGACATCAATGAGGCCAAGAATATCCTGATCGCCACCGGGTCTGAGCCGACGCCGCTGAACGGTATCGAGATCGATGAGAAGGATGTTCTCAGCTCCACCGGTGCCTTGACGTTGGGCACGGTGCCGGAACATCTGGTTGTCGTCGGGGCAGGGGTGATCGGGCTTGAGTTGGGTCAGGTCTGGGCGCGTCTTGGAGCCAAGGTCACAGTGGTTGAGTATCTGGACCGTGTCCTGCCCGGTATCGACGGCGAGATTGCGAAACTGGCGCAGCGCGCGCTCAGCAAACGCGGCCTGAAGTTCCAGTTGGGACGAGCGCTAAAGGCCATTGAAAAGTCTGAAACCGGATTGACGCTTACTCTGGACCGGGTCGGCAAAGACAAGGAAGAGGTGATCGAGGCCGACAAGGTTCTGATCGCCGTCGGACGCCGGCCCGTCACGCGCGGGTTGGGGCTGGAAGAACTGGGGATAGCCCTTGACCCGCGCGGCTTTGTCCAAGTGGACGACAGCTTCCGCACATCGGTTCCCGGGATCTATGCGATCGGGGACTGCATCCCCGGTCCGATGCTGGCGCACAAGGCCGAGGAAGACGGCGTTGCCTGCGTTGAGATGTTGGCGGAGCAGGGCGGCCATGTGGATTACAACACCGTGCCGGGTGTCGTTTACACCGACCCTGAGGTCGCCTCGGTCGGTGTGACCGAAGAGGCGCTGAAGGAGGCCGGTGCCGAATACATAGTCGGCAAATTCGCGTTCATGGCCAACTCGCGCGCCCGATCGACCGGAGAAACCGACGGCGCGGTCAAGGTTCTGGCTGATCCGAATGGCAAAATCCTGGGTGCGCATATCTGCGGTGCCCATGGCGGTGACCTGATCGCGGAACTCGTTCTGGCGATGACCAAAGGTGCCACCGTCACCGAGGTCGCGTCCACCTGTCATGCACATCCAGCCATGGGCGAGGCGGTCAAAGAAGCCTGCCTCGACGCCATGGGTCGCGCGATCCACGCGTAAGGGAGGGCCCCCAGATGACCATCCAGCTTCGCCCCCGCCACCCCGAAAAGGCCAGGAAGGCAGACAGTGTCATTCCCCGCAAGCCCAAGTGGATTCGTAAGAAAAAGGGTGACAGCACAGAGTACTTTGAAACCCGTCGCCTGATGCGCGAGCATAACCTGGCGACCGTCTGCGAAGAGGCCGCGTGCCCGAATATCGGCGAATGCTGGTCCAAACGCCATGCCACCATGATGATCATGGGTGAGGTCTGCACGCGCGGGTGTTCCTTCTGCAACGTCGCAACAGGCCGTCCGGACGCGCTGGATGCGTTTGAGCCCGGTCGCGTCGCGGCAGCGGTTAAGAAACTGGGTCTGCGCCATGTGGTCATCACCTCGGTCGATCGTGACGATCTGGCCGATGGCGGGGCGGAACATATCGCCCAGACGATCCGCGCGGTGCGCCACCAGAATCCGGGCACTACGGTTGAGGTGCTGACACCCGATTTTCTAGGCAAGGGCAACGCAGCCGATATCGTGTTCGAAGCGGCACCGGATGTGTTCAACCATAATCTCGAAACGGTTCCGCGTTTGTATCCGACGGTTCGCCCCGGCGCGCGGTATTACGCCTCGCTGCGGCTACTGGATGATGCCAAACGTGCCAACCCCGAGCTCTTCACCAAGTCTGGCCTGATGGTGGGGCTGGGAGAAACGCTCAGCGACGTGCGGCAGGTGATGGACGATCTGCGCGCCGCCAATGTCGATTTCCTTACAGTCGGGCAATACCTGCAACCGACCCCGAAACATCACCCGATCGACCGGTTCTGGACACCGGAAGAGTTCGCCCAGCTGGAGCAGATCGCCCGATCCAAGGGCTTTTTACACGTGTCGGCCACCCCGCTGACCCGTTCGTCGTTCCATGCGGACGAAGACTTTGCCGCCCTCAAGCAAGCTCGCCAACGGGCAATTGCTGCCGGGGCATAACCAGACGCACTAGGGAGGAATACCATGGAAGCGTTAAATTCAATCGTAGGGGCCATCAATGGCGTCGTGTGGGGGCCGCTGATGCTGGTTCTTATTCTTGGCGTTGGCTTCTTCCTGCAGGTCGGGCTGAAATTCATGCCGATCCTGCGCATTGGCACGGGCTTCAGCCTGTTGTTCAAAGGCCGGGAAGGTCAGGGCGAAGGCCAGATCAGCCCGTTCAACGCGCTGATGACCTCGCTGTCGGCGACCATCGGTACGGGTAACATCGCTGGTGTGGCCACTGCTGTCTTCCTGGGCGGTCCAGGCGCCTTGTTCTGGATGTGGATGACCGCCCTGGTGGGCATGGCCACCAAATATGCCGAAGCTGTTCTGGCGGTGAAATATCGCGAAAAAGATGAGCTGGGGAACTATGTCGGCGGCCCGATGTACTACATTAAGAACGGCCTCGGCGCGAAATGGGCCTGGCTGGGCGTTGCATTTGCCTTGTTCGGCGCTGTTGCGGCCTTTGGCATCGGCAACGGCGTGCAGGCAAACGGCGTGGCGCAGGTTCTCGAAGCCAATTTCGGCCTGAACACCTCGGTCACCGGTGTTGTCCTGATGGTCCTGACCGCAGCCGTAATTTTGGGCGGCATCACTCGCATTGGTGCGGTTGCCGGTAAGCTGGTTCCGTTCATGGCCATCGCCTATATCATCGCCGGCCTGCTGGTTCTGCTGATCAACATCGGCAACATCGGCTCTGCCCTGTCGCTGGTCTTCACTCACGCCTTCACACCATCCGCTGCCGAAGGTGGCTTTGCCGGTGCAGCCGTCTGGGCCGCGATCCGCTTTGGTGTGGCACGGGGTGTGTTCTCGAACGAAGCCGGTCTGGGTTCTGCTCCGATTGCGCATGCCGCTGCCGAGACCAAAGGTCCGGTAAACCAAGGCCTGATCGCGATGCTGGGGACGTTCATCGACACCATCATCGTTTGTTCGATTACCGGTCTGGCGATCATCGCGTCGGGTGCCTGGACATCGGGTGAATCCGGTGCGGCGCTGACCTCGGCCGCGTTCGAATTGTCGCTGCCAGGCGTTGGTGGGTATCTGATCGCCATCGCTCTGTCGATCTTTGCCTTCACCACTATCCTCGGCTGGTCGTTCTACGGCGAGAAATGCGTCGAGTTCCTGCTGGGCGTCAAATCGCTGCTGCCCTACCGCGTTCTGTGGATTGTCATGATCTACTTCGGCGCAACTGCAGATCTGGGCTTCATCTGGCTGCTGGCAGATACGCTGAACGCGATGATGGCCATCCCGAACCTGATCGCCCTGGCCCTGCTGAGCCCGATCGTCTTCAAATTGACGAAAGAGTTCTTTGCCAGCGGCGGTAAATCCGAAGAACCCGGCGGCACCCCCGCCGAATAGGTTCGGCCCGACCAAAACGGGGGCCAACTCGGCCCCCCGACTTTGAAACAGAATTCCATATCTCGAGGAGAGACTTGATGGCCACGAAAATCCTGCTGCCCATTGATCACACCGACGACCGTTCCTGGAAATCTGCCGGTCGCATTGGAACAGGCGAAATTCTACGGTGCCGAGCTGCACGCGGTTGCCGTCATCCCCGAGATTATCCAACTGCCAAACCTGCCTGCGAACTATGGCGCCGGAGCCAAGGATCATGTCCGCAACGCGGTTCAGGCCATTCTGGATCACGGAAATGCCTCCGATGTGGCGGTCCATATCGAAGAAGGCAGCGTTTATCGTGAAATCCTTAAACTCGCCTACAAGGAAGGCTTGGATCTGATGTCATGGCCTCCACCAAGGGCGATTTCCCAAACTATGAAATTGGCCCGAACCTGGCCCGAGTCGTGCGCAATGCACATTGCAACATCATGGTCGTTCGCGATCAGTGCCGTTAATCGAAAGGTTGGAATTATGTCTGAACTAAAACGCACGCCTTTGTACGATTTGCACGTTGAGTTGGGAGGTAAGCTGGTTGATTTTGCGGGTTGGGAGATGCCTGTTCAGTATCCGTTGGGGATAATGGGTGAGCATAAGCAGTGTCGTGAGAAGGCGGCTGTGTTTGATGTGTCTCATATGGGTCAGGTGATTTTGCGCGGTGAGAATGTGGGCGAGAAGCTGGAAGCTTTGTGCCCGCAGGCTTATGCGACGCTGAAGGAAGGCAAGGCGCGGTACGGGTTCTTTACGAACGCGGATGGCGGGATCATGGATGACCTGATCGTGTCGAACGCGGGGGATCATTATTTTGTGGTGGTGAACGCGGCGCTGCGGCATCAGGACATTCCGCATATGAAAGCGAACCTGGACGGCGTTGAAGTGACCGAGATCTTCGACCGGGCGCTGGTGGCGGTGCAGGGTCCCAAGGCCGAAGACGTGGTGGGTGAACTCTGCCCCGCCGCCCACGACCTGAAGTTCATGGAAACCACCGTGGCCGATATCTTGGGCGTCGAATGCCGTATCTCGCGCCTGGGCTATACCGGCGAGGACGGGTACGAGATCTCGATCCCCGAAGATAAGGCCATCGAGATCACACGGGCCTTCCTGGCGCATGAAGATTGCGAAGCGGCCGGGCTGGGCGCGCGCGACAGCCTGCGGCTGGAGGCCGGGCTGTGCCTCTATGGCAATGACATCGACCAGAGCACCTCGCCGATTGAGGCCAGCCTTGGCTGGGCGATCCAGAAGCGCCGCAAGGAAGAGGGCGGCTTCCCGGGGGCCGACCGTGTGCAGAAGGAACTGGCCGAGGGTGCTGCGCGCAAGCTGGTGGGCATCAAGCCCGATGGCCGCGCCCCGGCCCGTCAGGGTGTCGAGATCCAGTGCAGCAATGGCAACACCATCGGTCAGATCACCTCGGGCAGCTTTGGCCCCACGGTGGGTGGCCCGGTGGCGATGGGCTACGTGTCCGCAGGCCATGGTGAGCCGGGTGAAAAGGTGAACCTGATCATCCGGGGCAAGGCGCAACCGGCGCAGATTGTGGCGCTGCCCTTTGTCACCCAGAATTACAAGCGTTGAAGCCAGGAGAGAGAGACATGGCAACCTATTATTCCGAAGAGCATGAATGGCTGATGGTCGAGGGCGACACCGCCACGCTGGGCATCACCAAACACGCGGCTGAACAGCTGGGCGAGGTGGTGTTTGTCGAGCAGCAGGAGGTGGGCGATGAGTTCGAGAAGGATGGCGAGATTGGCGTGATCGAATCCGTCAAGGCGGCGTCCGAGCTTTATGCGCCAGTTGATGGTGAGATCACCGAGGTCAACGAGGCGCTGGCCGACAATCCCGGCGCGCTGAACGACGACCCCGAGGGCGAGGCCTGGATTTACAAGATCAAGATCACGGACGCGTCGCAGCTTGAAGATCTGATGGACGAAGCTGGCTACAAGGCCTTCATCGGGTAACGCCATTCCGGGGCCCTGATACCGGGCCCCGGACTTCATCTTTTTCCAAATACTCCCGCCGGAGGCTCCTGCCCGACCGGCTGGGCGAGACATTCCTTGAGGAGCGCAACGATGGCCTTCAAACTGACCGATTACGAAGCCTATGACTTCGCCAACCGCCGCCATATCGGGCCCAGCCCGACCGAGATGCGCGACATGCTCA